>BNXY01000023.1 GCA_025999935.1 Bacteroidia bacterium
TAAGCAATGATTTAAGTGTTATTTCCGACTCTACTATTTCTCATTTGCCGGTAGCGTATATCTGGACAGATTCATTATTAATGAATTATAAATTTTCTATTGATTTGAATGAATCGCTTATGAAAAAAATAGAAAAGGAAAGAGTAACGATTAGTCAACGTTCTCAAAAATTTGAAAAAGAAATTTACGAATATCAACAAAGGGTTCAGGCAAATGCCTATTTAAGCACTGAAAGACAGCAACAGGAAGAAACGCGCTTAAGCAGGTTGCAACAGGACTTACAATCGTATGATGCAAGCGTTCGTGAAGAATTAGCGATAGAACAAAACAAGTTGAATCAACAATTGCAGGATACCATCATTTCTGCGCTTAGGTTATTCAATACTCCTCAAAAATATCAGATTATTTTCGGCAATGTAGGAACGGATAATATTCTTTATGCCGATGATTCTTACGATATTACGAAAGAAATTATTGAGTTTTTGAACGCCCGTTACACCCCAGCTAAATAGTAAACGTGGTTATTATTGTCATCCCCTGTTACAGAGAGCCGGATGCAATTAAAACCCTTCAAAGTCTTTTTGATTGCGACCGGGGCGATTTTCTTGTCGAGATTATTCTTGTAGTCAATTCTTATCGGATTGATTCGGAATCAGTTGTCGAATGGAATCGAAATTCGTACCGGGAAGCCAAAGATTTTGCAGACAAAAATAATTCGGAAAACTTTTTCTTAACACCCCTTTTAGTGGAAGACCTGCCCGGACATCAAACCGGAGCAGGTCTGCCGCGCAAGTGGGGTATGGATGAAGCCATCCGGCATTTTCAGGACGATCCGGCAGGTATTCTTGTAAGTTTGGATGCCGATTGTTTGGTTGAAAAGAATTATCTGACGGAAATTTACCGGAATTTCAAGCAATACAAATTAAATTCCGCCACCATCGAGTTTCATCATCCGGTTGAACACTTGGATGAATCGGACAATTTAAGAAAAGCCATGATTTCTTATGAAAGATACTTGCGCTATTACCGGTCCGCGCTGGCGTTTTGCGGTTATCCGCATCCTTATTATACGATAGGTTCCGCTTTTGCGGTTACGGCTGAAACTTACATCAAGGTAGGCGGCATGGGGAAATACCAGTCCGGCGAAGATTTTTACTTCCTGCAAAAAGTGTTTCCTTTGGAAAAAACGAAATTTATTGATACAACCAAAGTGTATCCGGCCACCCGGGTTTCGGACAGAGTGCCATTCGGAACCGGCCCTGCTTTACAGAAAATGCTGAGTGAGAACCGACTTATAAAAAAATCCTATCAGGCAGAAGCCTTCAAAACTTTAAAATGTTTTTTCGCGCAAACGGATTTGTTTTTCAAAAAGACAGAACTTGAAATCGAAATTCTTATCCGGGATTTGCCGGAATACCTGCTCGCTTTTCTTCGGGAAGACGAATTTTTGCAGAAGATAGCCGAAATCAATCAACACACGGCATCTTTGCCCAACTTCCGAAAGCGGTTTTTCAATTATTTCAATGCATTTAAAATATTGAAATACCTCAATTATGTACATCCGGCGTATTTGGCATTGGCGGATGTTCGTGACGAATATGGCAAACTTTCCTGATTAGTACGGATTTTTGGTCAGCCCCTTGCGTTAAAGGTATTCTTCCCCATATTTCATCTTCACATCCGTCACGAATTGTTTGATTCGTTGTTCTTCCGATTTTTTACAAATGAGCAGGATGTCGCCGGAATCGGCAACGATATAATCGTCAAGTCCTTGTATGACTGCTAATTTATTTTCGGGAAGGGTTAATAACATATTGGCGCTTTCGATGAGCAAGGATTTTCCTTTCAAAACGGCGTTTTGTTGCTCGTCTTTTTCCGAGAGGTCGAAGAGAGAGCCCCAAGTTCCCAAGTCCGACCAACCGAAATCGGCCATTAGCATATACGCATTATCGGCTTTTTCCATCACTCCATAATCGATAGAAATATTTTGGCAGATGGGATATTGCTCTTTGATAAACGAGGCTTCTTCCGGGGTGTTGAATTTATTCGCACCCGAGTCAAACAGAGTGGTTATGTCCGGGAGATAGGCATGGAAAGCATTGAGAATGGTTTGTACGTTCCAGATAAAAATGCCTGAATTCCAAAAGAATTCGCCGCTTTCAAAAAAGATTTTGGCCAATTCGTAATTGGGTTTTTCGGTAAACGCTTTTACTTTTTGGATATTGTCTGTTCCGCCTTCTTCGGTTTGAATATATCCATAACCGGTTTCGGGACGATTCGGTTTTACTCCCAGTGTCACTAAAGCCGGATAATTAGCCACGAAATTCAATCCTTTTTCAATATTGTGATGGAAATTTTGTTCCTGTAAAATCAAGTGGTCGGCAGGCGTTACTACAATATTGGCTTTCGGGTTGACGGCTCGTATCCGGTAAGCCGCATAAGCAATACAAGGCGCTGTATTTCGCATGGTTGGCTCTAACAAAATTTGTTCGTCGGTTATTTCCGGCAACTGCTTTTTTACCAAATCGGCGTATATTTCGTTAGTAGCAATGAAAATGTTTGCTGTGGGAATAATTTGATTAAAACGGTCAAATGTTTGCTGAATCAGAGAACGACCGGTTCCAAAAAAGTCCAAGAATTGCTTGGGCATAGTTTTACGACTGGATGGCCAAAAGCGGCTTCCTATTCCACCGCCCATAATCACACAATAATTGTCTCTCATAGTATTTCGTTTAAATAATTAAAGCATCTACAAAAATAAAAATAATTTTCAACAATAGCAAATTATATTTGTCTTTTCTCAAAATAAGCGATAATTTGTCTGCAATACCCTAAATTCCGTTCGGCGATTGATTTGGTCGGCGATATCCTGCTCTTGCGGATTCAGTGTTTGGATAAACGCCGCATCCAAAATCTGTCCTTCAGGAAGAAATTCGTATTGTTTTGCTATATTTTTCGTTACTTCTTTCGGTGTCGATTTTCCATAACCGGCAGGTGTCAATCTGTCCGCCTCAACTCCGCCTTCAATCAAATAATCCACCACCGATTGGGCGCGCCGCTGCGATAGATTCATATTATAGACGTCTGCGCCTTTCCGGTCGGTATGGGCGGACAATTCAATCGTCACATTGGGATTGTCTTCCAACATCGCAATGACTCCGTCTAAGGCCTCTTTCGATTCGGGACGCAAAGTCGCTTTATCGAAAGCGTAGAAAATATTATCGATTACCTCCGGCTTGGACATGGACGGCAAATAAAAATCGACATAGTAAGTTTCACTTTTTTCTTCATCGGGAACCAACAGGGTTTGCTTCTGGTTCAAATAACCGGAAGCGCTTCCCATCAGGACATATTCCATTCCCGACTTGATTTCCGCCACATAAGTGCCGTCTTTGCGGACAATAAACCGCTGGTTGCTTCCGTCTTTTCCAACCATCCTTACGGCTGCGTTTTCGATGAGTTCCTCTTCTTTATCCAATACCCAACCCTCAATATAGACATAAACGCCCGGCCGTTCAAAAGAATAAATATGGTCGGCTCCCCGCGAGTCGTTTCGGTTACTGCTGAAAAATCCTTTTTCCGTTGTTCCCTCAAAAGTGATGCCGAAATCGTCAGCCATACTGTTTACCGGCGATTGCATATTTTCGACGGCCCATTTTCCTTTTTCATTTTGCTTTGCCTTGAAAATATCCAGACCGCCCATTCCGGGATGTCCGTTGGAAGAAAAATAAAGGATACTGTCTTCCCGCATATAAGGAAACACTTCATCGCCGGGCGTGTTGATTTCCGGCCCCAGATTTTCGGGCGAAGACGAACCGATTTCATCCGTTTTGACACGCCAGATATCCTTTCCGCCATAACCGCCTTTTACATCCGAAACAAAATACAAATAACCGTCTTCACCGGCAGAAGGATGTGCGGACATACTCGTGGAATCTCTGAAAATATCCAATTTTTGTCCGGCGCTCCATTGCGCTCCGGCACGGTCCGATTTGTAGATATAAGCTGTTCGGGGATATTCTTCATCTTCGGGACAATAGGTGTAGTACAAAGTCGAACCGTCTTCCGAAAGTGCGCCGACACCTTCATCATAATCTGTGTTTAATTCGCTGTCAATCACTTCCGGTTTTGTCCACTGACCTTTTTCATCTTGCTTTACTTGGAAAAAATCATTGTTTTTCAAACCGGTAATGGCGCTTTTCGTATCGCCTTTGGCTTCTTTCCGGGAGGATGTGAAAAGCAGTTGGTCGTATTTTTCGCCGGAAAGTATTGGTGAAAATTCTCCATCCCGCGAATTGAATTTATCCATTTTCTTTACGATATACGGCGTAGGATTTTTTTTCCAAACAATCGCAGAATCACAACCGATGATTCCGTTTTTCGCCGTTACATTATCCGGAACAATTTCTAAAAAAGCATTGTATTGCTTGATGGCGTCGGGGTATCTACCCAATTTATGCAGCATCCGGGCCGAATGAAAAACGGCGGAACTGTCGGTATATTGATAACGAATGGCGTTGGTATAAGCGCTCAAAGCCCGTTGCGTATTGCCAATCTCCCGATAACATTCGGCCAGATGGAATGCAATGCTGCCTCGCAAATAGGTTTTTTTAGAAGCCGTTTTGCTATATACTTTCCGATAAATTTGGGCGGCATCAAAATACTCACCCCGCTCTTCTTTTTCTACCGCATCGCTCAATTTGGCCGATTTACAGGAGAAGAAAAAAAGTAATATTATCAAGAAAACAGGAATTTGCCGCTTCATTAAAAAATATTTGTTCTTTTTAAACTGAAATTTGAGCTAAATATTGTATTTTTGCAAACTATAAATAAACATATATTATTATGAAAAACATTTTTTATCTAATTTGTTCTTTTATTCTTTTCATTGCTTGTAATTCACAAGTAGAAAGAGTTGATACCTTGGTGATCCAAACTTATTCCGAAGATTGGAAATTCCAACCGGGAATAGGGGATTCCGCCTTATGGGCAAGCGCTGATTTTGATGATTCGGAATGGACGACAGTTTCCGGCAATCAATTTTTATCGCGGCAAGACGCCAAGTTGGAAGATGGTTATGGATGGTATCGCAAGTCCGTTCAAATTTCAGACAGTCTCTTGAATGCCATTCAGGCAACGGGAGCGGGAATTATTCACTTGGGCCGCTTTGGTGGAGCCGACGAGGTGTACTTGAATGGTAAAGCAGTCGGCAAAACCGGAGAGTTTCCGGACAAAACTTTTCACGCGGATGTACGCAATTATTTTGTAGAACCGGCGAATTTCCTGTCGGGCGATAACCGGCTTGCTGTTAAATTTTATAGCGAAAATTCATTTTTCGGCGGTTTTATGGATACCGTCAATCTGAGTATTTCTTCGGCTTTGACCCGCGATAAGTTGGTTTTAGACGTTACGGTTAATGATGAAGATTACATTTTCTTCACCCCTGACCCATTTGACTTAAACATCGATATTCAAAATAAAAATCCATGGCCGGTATCCGGATATGCGATTGTTAATTTGACTACGGACGATTTTCAACCGATTCAAAGAGATTCGGTAAATATTTTCGTAAAAGCAAGCGGCAGTTCTTCTACGCCTTTCAAATCGGGAACAGTAACGCCGGGATTTTATCGCTACACCATTTCTTTTTATGAAAATGGCGAATTAGTGGAAGAGAAAAAATTCAATGTAGGCTTTGAACCGGAAAAAATCGAATCTCCTTTGGATAATCATTCGGATTTTAAGGAGTTTTGGGATAACAGTTTAGCCGAATTGAAGAAAATAGCTCCCCAATATAAAATGACCTCGCTTCCGGAATATTCCAAATTGGACAACAATATCTACTTGGTAGAAATGCGGTCATTAGGCAATGAATTAATTCGCGGTTATTATGCACAACCGAAAAAGAAAGGAAAATATCCGGTCATTATCGAATATATGGGTTATGGTTCAATGCCTTACATTCCCACACAAACTTTTGACGGATTCGCTTATTTCGTTTTATCCATCCGTGGACAAGCCTTGAATTTGACACCTCCTCGCGAAAGTTGGGATACCAAAGGCTTGCAAAGTAAAGAAACTTACTATTATCGGGGCGCTTTTTGCGATGTAGTAAGAGCCATTGATTTTGTGGCTTCTCTTTCTGAAATTGATACGGACAAGATTGCAGCTCGTGGCGGAAGCCAGGGCGGCGCTTTGACTTTTGTGGCAGCAGCGCTTGACAAACGCATCAAAGCAGCAGCGCCCGATGTTCCTTTCCTTTCGGATTATCCCGATTATTTCAAAATTGTGAATTGGCCGAGAAGCGATTTTGACGCTTATTTGAAACAACATCCGGAAGCCAATTGGGATGAAATCTATTCCTTATTGACTTATTTCGATGTGAAAAATCTGGCGCAATGGGTGGAATGTCCGCTCATCATGAGAATCGGTATGCAAGATGAAACTTGTCCTCCGCACACCAATTTTGCCGGATTCAATCAAATAAAATCAAAGGATAAACGATGGATTGCTTACGCAAAACAAGGGCATGATGTCGGAAACGCTTTTGATGCGGAATCCCGCGCATTTATCAAGAAACACCTAAATATTGCAGATTAATTTAATACTAAAAAATCAAATGAAAAAAACAATGCACAAACTGATTTTAGCTATCCTGTTTCTGGGCTTACTGTCGGGATATAGCTATGGACAAACGAACCCGTCGAAAGGCGATTTTATCAAAGTGGTAAACGGACAATTTATTCGCAACGGAAATCCTTATTACTACATCGGCACGAATTTCTGGTACGGCCCGATTATCGGCTCCGTAAGTCAATACGGCAATAGAGACCGGTTGATTAAGGAATTGGATTTTATGAAAGCCAATGGCATCAACAACTTGCGGGTATTGGTGGGTGCCGAAGGCCCTGAAAATATCAAAAACCGCATCATGCCGACTTTACAAAAAGAACCCGGTGTGTATGAAGATTATCTGTGGGACGGTTTGGATTTCTTCATGAACGAATTGGGCAAGCGGGATATGACAGCTGTCTTATTCCTGACGAACAATTGGGATTGGAGCGGCGGATACATGCAATACCTGACCTGGGCCAAAGCAGGTACGAAAGCCGGCGACGGAAGCGCCGATTGGATGAACGTGAGCCGGAATGTCGGCGATTTTTACAATTGCGAAGAATGTCTGAAAATGTTGAAAAAGCATATATCAGTGGTTGTTAACCGGGTGAATAAATATACCGGAAAGAAATATACGGAAGATCCGAACATCCTTTCCTGGCAAATTGCAAACGAACCGCGCCCGATGCGCGCCGACAAAAAAAGTTTTGAAAAGGTGCTGAAAGACATTACCGCTTACATCAAGAGTGTTGACCCCAACCATTTGGTATCGACCGGTTCGGAAGGCGAGATGGGAAGCGGTAACGATTACGAAGTTTTTGAAGCGATACATACCGACCCCAATGTCGATTATGTAAACATTCACATGTGGCCGAAAAATTGGCGATGGCTGAACGAAAAAGACATAGCCGGTTCGGTAGCGAATATTTTCATAAAGACGGATGATTATTTAGACAAGCATCTTGCCATTGCAGCCCGCTTGAAAAAACCGTTGGTTATGGAAGAATTTGGTTTGCCGCGCGACCATCATTTATATGTTTTAACAGACCCGACCACCAGCCGGGATGCTTATTTTGCACATGTCTTCAGTAAATTGTTGTCCAGCCGGAAAAACAACAGCTATTTTGCCGGATGTAATTTCTGGGCATGGGGCGGGTTTGCCCGTCCGAGCGACGACGACGTTATCTGGTGGCAGATTGGCGATGATTACATGGGCGACCCTGCCATGGAAGAACAAGGTCTCAATTCCGTATTCGACACCGATTCCACCATTGGTGTGATTAAGAAATACGCTGAGGAAATCAAATAGTAGAACGCAGATAAAAATTATCCAATGTTGGAAAAACCAGAAGAGGTTGCCGGATTTTCTTTCCGACAACCTCTTCTAATTATAAATATAAGATTTACTCTGCTTTAGGCGCTTCTTCAGTAGCTTCCTGCGCAGTTTCTTCAACTACGGGAAGTTCTTCGACTGCAACTTCCGCTACAACTTCTTCAACAGGCGCTTCCACTACGGCTTCTTCTTCTACCGGAGTTTCTACTACGGGTTCAGCCGCTGGAGTTTTCTTTGCTGCTTTGGGCGCTTCCGCTTTAGGCGCAACTTCATCGTCCGCTTTTTTTCTCGAACGACGTGTTTTGGCTTTTGCCGGCGCTTTTTTATCCTTCAACATCAATTCGTTGTAGTCAACTAACTCTATAAAACACATGGAAGCATTGTCGCCCAAACGGTTGCCCGTTTTGATGATGCGGGTATAACCTCCGGGACGCTCCCCAATCTTCTGGGATACTTCCTGAAATAACTCCGTTACAGCGTATTTATCGCGTAAATTGCTGAAAACAACACGGCGGGAATGTGTGGTATCGTCTTTACTTTTTGTAATAAGCGGTTCCACATATTTGCGAAGTTCTTTCGCCTTGGCAAGGGTCGTAAAAATCCTTTTGTGTGTAATCAAGGAAACTGCCATATTCGACAATAAGGCTTCTCTATGAGAATGGGTACGACCTAAATGATTGATTTTATTATTATGTCTCATTGTTGTAAATTCTCTTTTTCTAATTTATATTTTGTGATATCCATTCCAAAGGTAAGTTTCAAATTATCCAGCAAATCATCCAATTCTGTCAATGATTTCTTACCAAAATTACGGAATTTCAACAAATCATTTTTTTGATATTTGACCAATTCTCCTAAGGTTTCCACATCGGCTGCCTTCAAGCAGTTCAATGCACGAACAGAAAGATTCATGTCAACCAATTTTGATTTCAACAACTGGCGCATGTGCAGTGCATCTTCATCAAATTCTTCATTTATCTCAGAACTAACAGGTTCCAAATGAATCTTTTCGTCGGAGAACAACATAAAATGATAAATCAAAATGCGTGCGGCTTCTTTCAAAGCTTCTTTTGGATGAATAGAACCATCGGTAGAGATTTCAAGAATCAACTTTTCATAGTCGGTCTTTTGTTCTACCCGAAAGTTCTCAATTGTATATTTGACATTACGGATGGGCGTAAATATTGAATCGATAGCAATTTGATTAACCAAGTCGTTTTCCGTGCGGTTTTCTTCTGCCGGCACATATCCTCGGCCTTTATCAATGGTCAATTCAATAGCGAAACCTGCTGATTTGTCCAAGTTACAGATAACTAAATCCGGATTCAAAATATCGAATCCGGACAAATGTTTTCCGATATCACCGGCTTTGAATTTGTCAGTTCCTGCAACATTAATATTTACTTTTTCATTCTCAACAGTCTTAACCGTTTGTTTGAATCTTACTTTTTTAAGATTAAGGATGATATTTGTGATATCTTCGATAACCCCCGGAATAGTAGAAAATTCATGATCTACTCCTTCAATCCGGATGGAAGTAATTGCAAAACCTTCAAGTGAAGACAAAAGAATGCGGCGAAGGGAATTACCAATGGTAATCCCATAACCGGGTTCCAACGGACGGAATTCAAACTTCCCGTAATTGTTGTCCGCTTCCAACATTAATACCTTATCGGGCCTTTGAAATGCTAATATCGCCATTATGAACTTAGGTTATTTAGAATATAATTCTACGATTAATTGCTCTTTAATATTCTCCGGAATATCAGTCCTGTCAGGGATATGCAAATATTTTGCACTCAATGAAGGCTGATCCCATTCGATCCAAGGATATTTACTGTGATTAACTCCTGAAACACTATCAAGAATCACTTCCAACGATTTGGCTTTTTCGCGAACGCCTATCACTTGTCCCGGTTTTACGGAATAAGAAGGAATATTCACAACCTTACCATCCACTACAATGTGACGGTGAGAAACCAATTGGCGGGCGCCTGCTCTTGTTTTTGCCAACCCCATCCGATAAACGATATTATCCAAACGGGATTCCAACAATTGAAGAAGCACTTCACCGGTAATCCCTTTTGAGCGGGACGCTTTTTCAAATAAATTACGGAATTGTTTTTCCAACACCCCGTAAGTATATTTCGCTTTTTGTTTTTCACGCAATTGGATACCGTATTCTGAAGTTTTTTTCTTCCGTCCGTTACCATGTTGTCCCGGAGGATAATTTTTCTTACTCAGAACTTTATCCGGTCCGAAAATCGGCTCGCCAAACTTACGTGCGATTTTTGTCTTTGGTCCTGTATATCTTGCCATTTTTTTTAATTTTTAATTTAATTAAACTCTTCTTCTCTTAGGAGGACGACATCCATTGTGCGGAAGCGGCGTAACGTCGATAATTTCCGTTACTTCAATTCCGGCTCCATGCACCGTTCTGATTGCTGATTCACGACCATTACCTGGCCCCTTTACATACGCTTTTACTCTTCTCAAGCCCAGATCATAAGCAATTTTCGCACAATCTTGTGCGGCCATCTGAGCGGCATAGGGCGTGTTCTTCTTGGAACTTCTAAATCCCATCTTACCTGCGGAAGACCAAGAAATTACTTGTCCTTCACTGTTTGCAAGAGTAACAATGATATTGTTAAACGAAGAGTGAACGTGCAATTGACCGCTTGCGTCAACTTTCACTACCCTTTTTTTAGCTGCGACTGTTTTCTTTGCCATAATTTACTTCAATTACTTGGTTGCTTTTTTCTTGTTAGCGACTGTTTTTTTCCGTCCCTTACGGGTGCGGGCATTATTCTTGGTACTTTGACCTCTCACGGGTAAACCGATACGATGACGCACGCCGCGATAAGCGCCTATATCCATCAAACGTTTGATATTCAACTGAACCTCAGAACGAAGATCCCCTTCTACTTTGAAGCTGCGACCAATGACTTCACGCACGGAGGCTGCCTGATCATCTGTCCAGTCCTTCACTTTAATGTCTCTGTCAATTCCCGCTTCCGCCAGAATTTTGTTGGCTGAACTGCGACCAATACCGAAAATATAAGTCAACGCAATCTCGCCTCTTTTGTTTTGAGGTAAATCTACCCCTACTATTCTTATAGCCATTTTTTAAAAATTTAGCAAAATAATTATTATCCCTGACGTTGTTTAAATTTAGGGTTTTTCTTATTGATCACATACAAACGTCCTTTTCTCCTTACGATTTTTGAATCGGGAGTGCGTTTTTTGATTGAAGCTCTTACTTTCATGTCTTTATATTTTTATTTTTATTTATACCTGAATGAAATCCGGCCTTTGGACAAATCATAAGGCGACATCTCTACTTTCACTTTATCTCCCGGAAGGATTTTGATGTAATGCATTCGCATCTTCCCGGAAATGTGCGCCGTTATCTCATGCCCATTTTCCAATTCAACCCGGAACATTGCATTCGACAATGCTTCTACAATGGTTCCATCTTGTTCTATTGCTGACTGTTTAGCCATAAATATTATTTATTTTGTAATACTTGATCTATCATTTCAAACGTCGATAAAATATCCGCTTTCCCCGGCCGGATAGCCACTGTGTGCTCAAAATGCGCCGATGGTTTACGGTCGGCGGTGCGAACCGTCCATCCGTCTTTTTTGTCAAACTTCACATTTTTCGTACCCAAGTTAATCATTGGTTCGATGGCGATACACATTCCGTTTTTCAGAAGCGGGCCGTAACCTCTTTTCCCATAATTGGGAACTTCCGGGTCTTCGTGCATCACTTTTCCGATTCCGTGTCCGACCAATTCCCGGACTACGCTGTAACCTCTGTTTTCGCAGTAGATTTGAACCGCATGACTGACATCTCCGATTCTTTTTCCTTCGACCGCAACGCTTATACCTTCGTATAAAGCCTCTTTGGTGGTTTGAAGTAATTTTTTTACTTCGGGAGCGACCTCTCCTACCTCAAACGTGTAGGCGGAATCGCCGCAATAACCGTTGATTTTCGTTCCGCAATCGACAGAAACAATGTCTCCGTCTTTCAGAGCGTATCCCCCCGGAATCCCATGAACCACCTGTTCATTGACAGAAATACAAAGAGCGTTTGGAAATCCGTTGTATCCTTTGAACAAGGGTATTGCGCCATGGTCGTGAATAAACGTATCTGCTATTTTATCTAATTGAAGCGTGGTAACTCCCGGAGCAATGTGTTTTGCAACTTCGGCCAACGTAGCGCCGACCAATCGGTTCGCTACCCGCATCAACTCTATTTCTTCGTCTGTTTTAAGATAAATCATTCTCAATAGGCCGAGCCTTGTCTTCCTTTAATCCTTCCCGATTTCAACAAACCGTCGTAATGGCGCATCAACAAATGGCTCTCCACCTGTTGCAATGTATCCAACACAACACCTACCAAAATCAATAAAGACGTTCCTCCAAAGAATTGTGCAAATTCCTGCTTGATTCCTATGATTCCGGCAAAAGCGGGCAAAATAGCTACCACAGCCAGAAAAAGGGAGCCGGGAAAAGTAATTCTCGACATGATTTCATCAATATATTCAGCCGTTTTCTTGCCCGGTTTTATACCCGGTATAAAGCCGTTGTTCCGTTTCAAATCTTCTGCCATTTGTTTCGGATTAATTGTAATTGCCGTATAAAAATAGGTAAAAGCAATGATTAAAACAGCAAAAATGAAATTATACCAAAAACTGTGATGATCAGACAATGGCGCAAACAATTTGTACTTAAAGCTATCCGGATCAGTGTTACCGAAACCAATTAAGGTAATTGGAATAAACATGATAGCCTGTGCAAAAATAATTGGCATCACGTTGGCAGCATTCACTTTCAAAGGGATATACTGACGCGCTCCGCCATATTGTTTGTTTCCGACCATTTGTTTGGCATATTGAACGGGGATTCTTCGTGTTCCCTGAACAAGCAGAATAGCGCCGGCAATAACAGCCAACAAAAGCAGAATTTCGCCCAAAAACATGATCAAACCACCGGTTGCTTCATCGATTCTTGAATATAATTCCTGAATCAAAGCATGCGGCAAACGAGCGATAATACCCACCATGATGATAAATGAAATTCCATTTCCAACGCCTTTATCCGTGATTCTTTCTCCCAACCAGAGAACGAACATGGATCCTGCTGCAAGAATAATGGTCGAACTAACGTTAAACCACCATCCGCTTGGAATGGTTATTCCGGCTCCTACCGTCTGTTGCATCTGAACATTCAGATTGATCAAATACGTAGGCGCTTGTAAAATCAAAATGCCGACAGTCAAATAACGCGTGTACTGATTAATCTTCCGCCGTCCGCTTTCTCCTTCTCGTTGTAGCTTTTGGAAATAAGGAACTGCGATAGCTAACAATTGAATCACGATGGATGCCGAAATGTAGGGCATGATTCCCAAAGCAACAATAGATGCATTGGAAAAAGCGCCACCCGAAAACATATTCAGCAAAGACATCAGACCGCCTGCAGTTTGTTGTTCCAAAGCTGTCAACGAATGTGGGTCAATGCCCGGAAGCGTTATGACTGATAAAAAACGGTACACCGTAATCAAAAGAAGAGTCAAGAGAATTCGATTTTTCAAATCCTCAATCTTCCAAATATTCTTTATCGTTTGAATTGCTCTCATTTAATTAGAGTTTTACAGCATTTCCTCCTGCTTTAGCAATCGCTTCTTCTGCGGTTTTGGAAAAGGCATGCGCCGAAATTTCCAAGGCAGAAGTAAGTGCGCCTTTAGCAAGAATTTTAACTAAATGTTTGGTGGATACAAACCCAGCGTTCACTAATTCTTTGATGCCGATTTTTGTAATCTGTTGAGCATCGGCCAATTGTTGTAAAGTATCAAGATTGATCGCCTTGTATTCAACACGATTGATATTCTTGAAACCAAACTTCGGCAAACGTCTTTGGATAGGCATCTGACCTCCTTCGAAACCAATTTTCTTGGAATAACCCGATCTTGATTTCTGACCTTTATGACCTCTTGTGGAAGTTCCTCCCAAACCGGAACCCGTTCCACGACCAATGCGTTTACGGGTTTTTGTAGAACCTTCAGCAGGTTTTAAATTCGATAAATTCATATTAATTATTAATTATTAATTATTAATTATGAGTTATGAGTTATATTGCAGTATCTACCACTTATAACTTATAACTTATAACTTATAACTCTACTGATACTAAATGTTTTACTTTCTCTATCATTCCCAAAATAGCGGGATTATCTTCGTGTTCAACCACACGACCTGTTTTCCGCAATCCCAAAGCATCTAAAGTTCTTTTTTGATCTTTCGGACATCCGATGCGACTTATTACTTGTTTAATTTTAATTGTTGCCATATCTTTTTTCCTCCTTATCCTTTAAATACTTTTTCTACTGATATTCCACGGTTTTGAGCCACCATAGCCGGGTCGCGCAACTCACTCAAGGCAGCGATAGTCGCTTTTACCAAGTTGTGAGGATTGGACGAGCCTTTGGATTTTGCCAAAACGTCTGTGATTCCAACACTTTCCAATACCGCACGCATAGCGCCGCCGGCTTTCACTCCGGTACCATGGGTAGCCGGTTTGATAAACACTAATGCACCGCCGAATTTGGCGAGTTGTTCGTGAGGAATGGTACCTTTATATACAGGAACTTTTATCAAGTTCTTCTTTGCTGCTTCAACGCCTTTGGCGATCGCGGCCGTTACTTCACCGGCTTTACCTAAGCCCCAACCAACGATGCCTTCTTCGTTTCCAACTACCACGATAGCTGCAAAACTGAAGGTACGACCTCCTTTGGTAACTTTAGTTACGCGATTGATGGCAACTAATCTGTCTTTTAACTCCAAGTCGTTTGTTGACTTTACTTTATTATTTACTGCCATTTCTTATTAAAATTTAAGTCCACCTTTGCGGGCAGCTTCTGCCAATTCTTTTACTCTACCATGGTATAAGTAACCATTCCGGTCGAAAACTACGGCTTCGATGCCTGCCTCTTTAGATTTTTGAGCAATCAATTCGCCTACTTTGGAAGCAATTTCCTTTTTAGGCGCTTTGTCTGTAATTGCAACGGAAGAAGCGGCTGCCAAAGTTTTGCCGGTCAGGTCGTCAATAACCTGGGCATAAATTTGCTTGTTGCTTCTGAACACAGTCAAACGGGGACATGCAGCACTTCCTGAGATGTGTTTGCGCACCCGTTGTTTTATCTTAATTCTTCTTAATTCCTTTGTTGTCATAATATTTTCCGGTTTTAAAGATTATTTACTTGCCGATTTTCCGGATTTTCTGCGAATAACTTCTCCTACAAAGCGGATACCTTTACCTTTGTAAGGTTCTACTTTGCGGAAAGAACGTATTTTAGCGCAAACTTGTCCGATCAATTGTTTATCGTTCGATTCCAGAATGACCAACGGGTTTTTGTTACGTTCGGCTTTCGTTTCAACTTTAATTTCCGGAGGTAACTGCAAAAAGATATTATGCGTGTAACCTAACGAAAAATCCAGAATATTGCCGTTATTGGTCACGCGGTAACCAACGCCGACTAATTCGAGTTCTTTTTTATATCCTTCCGATACGCCAATTACCATGTTGTTGATCAATGAACGGTATAAGCCGTGCAAAGCGCGGTTTTGACGTTCGTCATCGGGACGGGATACGGTCAAAGTATTTCCTTCTACTTCAATGGTAATAGCCGGATTCACTGCCTGAGATAATTCGCCTTTCGGGCCTTTCACTGTAACCACGCCGTCTTTCTGGCTGACGGTTACTCCTGCGGGGATTGTAATGGGTAATTTTCCTATTCTTGACATACTTTTTCCTCCTTAATTAATAAACATAACATAATACTTCGCCGCCGATTTTCAAATCACGGGCTTCTTTGTCTGTCATCACACCTTTAGAAGTACTCAGTACGGCAATACCCAAACCGTTCAATACGCGGGGCATTTCCTTATAACCGGTATACCTACGCAAACCCGGAGTAGAAATTCTCTTCAGGGTTTTAATTGCGTTTACTTTATTAATGGGGTCATACTTCAAGGCGATTTTAATCGTACCTTGAGGACCTTCCTCTACAAACTTGTAATTCAAGATGTAGCCTTTGTCGAAAAGGATCTTCGTGATCTCTTTCTTTAAATTCGATGCCGGAACCTCCACCACTCTGTGTTTTGCTTTGATGGCGTTCCGCAGTCTTGTCAGATAATCTGCAATTGGATCTGTCATAAATTAATAATTAAATTGATCCCTACACAGGGACAATATTTAACACTCTCATTCTTGATTTTCCTTATAGAAAAACATATTTTATCTTCTGAAAATCAACCCTATTCATTCACATTTTTAATAAAATGCACAGAAAATGGCTTGCAAAGGTAATATATATTTTTTGAAATAACAAAAACATTAGTAATTTTTTTCGGACATTTTAAAATCTTTGTGTATCTTGTCCGGATACTTATTCTTAACATTGTGTCTTGGGTTGTTTAGCGTGCATTTTGGAGTACAATCTTTTTCGCAACCATGCCTTTTTCGGTTTTTATTTGTACAAAATAGATGCCTACAGGCAAATGCGATATATCAAATGTGGTTTGTTGTGTATTCAATACATTAAGGCCTAACATGTTAAAAATTGAAATCTGTTGGATTTTTAACTCTCCATTTTCAATTCTCAATTCTCCTGTGGTTGGGTTGGGGTAAATGGATACATCATTTAATCCCGGTGTTGCAGACGGCTCTATAATAGCCGTGGGGGCAGACACTTTTGTATAAGATGCGGTTAATTTATCACAACTCCCTTCAAAAACGCTTTGCATGTTATTATAATATAGCCATAAGGTTATGCTCGAAGTAACATCATTATAACCCGATGGTTGCCAGCTTTCATTTCTCCACATCCAATATTTTGCCGATGTGCCATTGTTATTTTCATCATAAGTCATTAGATATTGTTTAACATTTACCCAAGAATTATTTTTCCATTCTTGTTGTAGTTCGGTTAGTAAATTATGGTTTGAATCGTAGGTATTAGTAGATAAACTGATATTTTGCCATGAATTATTTGCCCAACTTTGGCGTAGTATGCTCAACTTATTATGGTTGGAATCGTAGGTAAATATGACTGATTCGCCGTTTATCCAAGAATTATTTTCCCAATTTTGGAATATATCGGTTAGTCTATTATTGTTGGAGTCGTAGGTATAAGTAGATAAACTGATATTTTGCCATGAATTATTTGCCCAACTTTGGCGTAGTATGTTTAATATATTATTGTTGGAATCGTAAGTATATGTAACAGAGTCGGTATTTTCCCAAGAATCATTTCGCCACGTATAGGATAGTTCAGCTTGCAAATTCTGGTTGGAATCGTAGATATAAGTATAAGTATATGATCCTGAATTTTCCCAAGAATCATTTCGCCACACATGGTATTGTTTGGTTTGCAAATTCTGGTTGGAATTGTAGGTATAAGTAGATAAATAGTAATTACTCCATGAATTATTTCCCCAACTTTGTTGTAATCTGCTTAGCAAATTCTGGTTGGAATCATAGGTATAAGTTAAAAGGCGAGGATTTACTCGAGAATTAAAACTCGTGCTTTCCGTTAATACGAATAATCCTTGTGGATCATAGTAGTATTCGAAAGTGTTTATATCGACACAGGTTTCCCCTTCGGGTCTAATAGCAAAACCGTATATCTTATCCGGCACCCACCAGTCCTGTCCGGATTTTGCTTGTTTCATCATCGGCAATTTTGGGGTTTCAAAATCCGGATATTCAAAACTTGCGTTTACTTCCTGATATTTCTGTGATGAAATATTGTTCTGCGCTGTGGCGGCTAAAAATCCTGTCGTTATTAGTGCGATGCTTAATAATATTATTTTTTTCATGATAATGCGCTTTGTTTAGTTTAATAAATTTATTATATGAATACTCAATGCTATACGTAACATAACATTGAGTATTCATTTATTAATAAATCAAATACTGATTGATTTTGAGATTGATTCGCCTCCAATGGAAAATTGTATAACACAAATACCTTTTTTAAAGTATAATAAGCGCCTGTTTCCAAATTTTTTATCTCGAAAGTTTTAAAGATTTCATCTTTCTCTACCCTAAGGCTTGAGGATTTGATTAGCACATCTCCTCCAAGTTCCGGATGGTTTTCAAAATGTCGTTTTTCTATCATATCTTGTGAAAAGACAGACGAATAAACGAAAAAACTCAAAATAAAAATCACTAAATTTTTCATACGGCAATACTTTAAATTATTAATAGAGGCTTTTAATAATATAATTTTTTCAACAAAAGCCAAAGTTCTTAATTAAACGCTGTCAAAAATCGCTTAAAGTTATATATTATTTTTGGATTGGTAATCAAATATTTAGTTAATTCTTTTTTTGAGGCGCCGACAAAATAATATTTAGCGAACATAGTTGTTTTGATTTTAAAAAGTTTTGTGCTTTTTTTGCTTTAATTACAAACAAAACAAGCAGGAAGAAAATTTTCAAATCTTCTCCCTGCTCGATTTTCTTTTGCAGAAACGCTCTTTATAAATTTATAAACCCACGATTCCCCTTATGAATTGTTTTTCCTTTATAAAACTTCATAAAAGAACCACCAAGAGTCAGCCATACACCTGCTATAACAAAAATGATCCACAATGAAACAAATGAATCTGCATTATCTAAATGAAGCATCATATAAATAAATGACACAAGCATAATAATAATGCCTAAGCAAAGATACAAGTTACTTACTACTCTTTTCATAATTCATACTTTATAATTATTCTTACCAGCTCGCTTTTTTCAATCCCGGGATTAATCCGGCAGAAGCCATTTCGCGTAATTGAATACGGGAAATACCGAACTGACGAACGTATCCTTTCGGACGGCCTGTAATTTTGCAACGGTTGTGCAAACGAACAGGAGACGCATTTTTAGGCAAAGCCTGCAAAGCTTCGTAATTGCCTTCTTTCTTCAACTGCTCTCTTTTGGCAGCATATTTGGCAACTAATTTTGCACGCTTTACTTCGCGGGCTTTCATTGATTCTTTAGCCATATTATTGTTCTTTTTTAGCGTTTTTAAAAGGTAAGCCGAATTCTCTCAAAAGAGCATAACCTTCTTCATCTGTTTTCGCAGAAGTTACAAAGGTAATATTCATTCCCAATATTTTCGTTATATTATCGATATTAATTTCAGGAAAAATAATTTGTTCTTGAATACCAAGGGTATAATTACCTCTTCCGTCCAATTTACTTTCGATACCTTTGAAGTCGCGGATACGCGGTAAAGCCACGCGAACCAGACGTTCGAGAAATTCGTACATTTGTTCGCGGCGCAAGGTAACCATCGCACCGATAGGCATTTTTCTACGAAGTTTGAAATTCGAAATATCCTTTTTCGAGATCGTTGCTACGGCTTTTTGACCGGTAATTGTAGTCAGTTCCTGAATAGCTACATCAACAATTTTTTTGTCGGCTACTGCGGCTCCCAAGCCCTGATTGATTACTATTTTCTTTAACACAGGAACTTGCATTACAGAGCTGTAATTAAACTCTTTGATTAACGCAGGTACAATTTTTTCCTGATATTCTTTTTTTAGATTCGCTGTATTGCTCATTATTTGATTTCCTCCCCTGATTTTTTAGAATAACGAACCAATACTCCTTTGGTGTTCAATTTGCGACCGATACGGGTAGGTTTTCCTGATTTAGGATCCAATACGTTCAGGTTTGAAATATGAACAGGAGCTTCTTTTTTCTGAAATCCTCCCTGAGGATTTTTCGCATTCGGTTTGGTGGATTTCGACACCATATTAATACCTTCAACAAGGGCGCGTTGTTTTTCGATATATACTTTCAGTACACGTCCTGTCTTGCCTTTGTCTTCGCCGGCATTAACATAAACCGTATCACCTTTTTTAATGTGTAATTTACTCATTTGTTTCTACAGTTATATTAATTATAGCACTTCAGGCGCTAAAGACACGATTTTCATATTAACCGCACGAAGTTCACGGGCAACCGGTCCGAAGATACGGCTTCCGCGGATTTCACCGGCATTGTTCAACAACACGCAAGCGTTGTCGTCAAAGCGGATGTAAGAACCGTCGGCGCGACGAATTTCTTTTTTCGTGCGTACAATAATCGCTTTCGATACTGCACCTTTTTTAACATCACTTGATGGGATAACATGTTTAACAGCTACGACAATTATATCCCCAACAGAAGCGTAACGTCTTCTGGTTCCGCCTAATACCCGGATACAAAGTACTTCTTTTGCTCCCGAATTATCGGCTACTGAAAGTCTGGATTCTTGTTGTATCATAATTATTTAGCTTTTTCAATGATTTCCACTAAACGCCATCTCTTGGTTTTGCTCAAGGGACGAGTTTCCATGATTTTTACGGTATCACCGATATTGCATTCATTTTTTTCGTCATGAGCATGGAATTTTTTCGTTTTGTTCACGAATTTTCCGTAGATAGGGTGTTTTTCTTTCCATTTCACAGCAACAGTAATGGATTTATCCATTTTATTACTGGAAACGACCCCAATTCTTTCTTTTCTTAAATTTCTTGTTTCCATTCAGTTGCTCGTTTTATTTGTTATTAAGTTCTCGTTGGCGCAATTCCGTTTTCATACGCGCTATTTCCCTGCGTGATCGTGTAATCACCGAAGGATTATCCAAAGGAGAGATGCTGTGGTTGATTTTCTTCTGATCGTAAGCTTTTACTTCAACCTCTAATCGCTCTTTTAATTCTTGAGTAGATAAATCTCTGATTTCTGCAATTTTCATATCGATTACACAGTTTCATTGTTAAAATCATAATCATGCCTTACGACAAACTTCGTGGTAACAGGAAGTTTTTGAGCAGCAAGTCTCAAAGCTTCTTTTGCAACCTCAAACGATACTCCTTCTATTTCGAAAAGGATTCTTCCCGGGGTAACGGGCGCTACGAATCCTTCCGGCGCTCCTTTACCTTTACCCATACGTACTTCTGCCGGTTTTTTGGTAATTGGTTTATCGGGGAAAATCCGCACCCAAACCTGACCTTGACGTTGCATGTAACGGGTTACGGCGATACGCGCAGCTTCAATCTGGCGACCTGTAATCCATTTGCATTGCAGTGTTTTTATACCAAAAGAACCGAAAGCCAATTGATTGCCTCTACCGGCATTGCCTTTCATCCGGCCTTTTTGCGACCTTCTGAATTTTGTTTTTTTCGGTTGTAACATTTTTATTAAATTAAAAATTAAAAATTAAAAATTAAATATGGGTAACGGCCATCTTTATTTTTTAATATATTCATTCAAATATTTTTGTTATGGTGGGTGTAAACACCCTGCCATCGTTTACTTTGATGGTCACTGTCAGTTCGTGCTCTTTAGATAGAGTGGGGCTCTGTTCAAAAGACAAAACACCTACTACTCTAAACGTTACTAATTCTGCTAAAACAAAATCAGATGGAATACTTTCTGAAAGTTTTACATCTATAGGATGATACTCATTTTTTCCCTTGGAGTATAAATTAAGTCCATTATTAATAAAATTCTCAGGAATATCACTATCCCAATCAAACAGGCTATTATAGCCACCAATAAAATACTTGCTCAAAGAGGTTGACATAAATCTTATGATATTATTCAAAGATGAATTCGCAAGATGCTGTTCATCAAAATCTTTATTGCTAATGATATCAATAGAAACTACATCTCCCTTAAAATTAATACCCCAATTAGGAACTGCTATAAAATCCCTTTTTTGATTATAATTTATATCATTGTGAATCAAACATAAATTATCAAATAACTCTTTTTTCTCGCCTGTCGATTTATAGCTGCAAGCAGCTTTTTGACCGACACCTACAATAAGAATATTACCAGTATTACTAATTTCTAAATCTAATTTATCATAATCATAGTATTCTGTAATGTATGAACGGAACACTTCATGTTCCACCTTATCACAATTATTATAAATTAGTAACACCAGAACTAATAGGTAATATGGTAATATCTTATTCATTGCTAATTTCAATTATTTAGGGTTACCATAAGTAATTACACTAAATCCCCTAGTACATTTCCTAATTAATTATTTTCTGTCTCTGGAACCACGGCGATCATTTGAACGACCTCCACG
This sequence comes from Bacteroidia bacterium, assembly GCA_025999935.1. Classification (GTDB taxonomy): domain Bacteria; phylum Bacteroidota; class Bacteroidia; order Bacteroidales; family Azobacteroidaceae; genus Azobacteroides. Next base: position 22,096 of record BNXY01000023.1, read on the forward strand.
ATCGCCTCTGTCGCGGCGGTCGCCTCTGTCGTTTCTATCGCGACGATCGCCTCTATCGCCTCTGTCTCCTCTATCGCTGCTGCGACCGCCTTGTTCTTTTGAACCGGCAAATTGCGGAGAAAGGTCTTTTTTTCCATATATTTCGCCACGGCAAATCCATACTTTGATACCTAACAGACCTACTTTGGTCAATGCTTCGCCCAAAGCGTAGTCGATATCGGCGCGTAAAGTATGTAAAGGCGTTCTTCCTTCTTTATACATTTCGGAACGAGCCATTTCAGCACCGTTCAAACGACCGGAAATTTGGATTTTGATACCTTCGGCGCCCATCCGCATCGTGGATGCGATAGCGGTTTTGATGGCGCGGCGGTAAGCCATTTTGCCTTCCAGCTGACGGGCGATGTTGTTTGCCACAATCACGGCGTCCAATTCAGGTCTTTTTACTTCAAAGATATTGATTTGGATTTCCTTGTCGGTAATCTTTTTCAATTCTTCTTTCAGTTTATCGACTTCTTGTCCTCCTTTACCGATGATGATACCCGGACGAGCCGTGCACACGGTAATGGTAACTAATTTCAATGTACGTTCAATAACGATGCGAGATACACTTGCTTTGGCGAGACGGGCATTCAAATATTTACGGATTTTGCTGTCTTCATACAAAGTATCGCCATAATTATTGCCTCCGTACCAATTTGAATCCCATCCGCGGATGATTCCCAAACGATTACTTATCGGATTTACTTTTTGTCCCATTTAGCAATTAATTTTGTTTTTCAGTTTTTGTATCTACAAACAACGTTACGTGGTTTGAACGTTTGCGTACCCGGTAGCCTCTTCCTTGAGGAGCCGGACGCATTCTTTTCAGCATGGTTGCTGAATCCACGTTTATCGATGTTACATATAATTCACCACTTTCTGCTTTCTTTTCGTTCTTTTCTTCCCAGTTAGCGATAGCTGAACGAAGCAGTTTTTCTACTTTTGCAGAAGCTTCTTTATTTGAAAATTTCAAAACACCCAAGGCACGGAAAACTTCCATTCCACGAATCATGTCTGCTACCAGACGCATTTTGCGGGGAGAAGTCGGCACATTCCGCAATTTTGCGAAATATTGGCTCTTTAGAGCTTCTTTTCTTTGTTCTGCTGATATTCTTTTTCTAGCACCCATAATTTTTTACTTTTTCTTGTTACCGGCATGACCACGGAATTGGCGGGTAGGAGAAAATTCGCCTAACTTATGTCCAACCATGTTTTCCGTAACATACACAGGAATAAATTTATTACCATTGTGAACTGCAACGGTATGCCCGACAAAGTCAGGCGAAATCATTGAAGCTCTTGCCCAAGTTTTTACAACAGATTTTTTACCTGTTTCATTCATAGTCAGAATTTTCTTTTCCAACTTGATATTAATATAAGGGCCTTTTTTTAATGAACGACTCATAATTTACTCTTATTTAATCAGGTTATTTTTTTCTTCTTTCAATAATATACTTCGAAGAGTGTTTCTTCGGCGCTCTTGTTTTCAAGCCCTTAGAATACAATCCCTTGCGAGATCTCGGATGACCTCCTGAAGCGCGGCCTTCGCCACCACCCATCGGGTGATCGACAGGGTTCATAACAACGCCACGAACACGTGGACGACGTCCCAACCATCTTGTACGACCTGCTTTACCTGATTTTTCCAAAGCATGATCTGAGTTGCCCACACTACCAATAGTAGCTTTACAAGCAGAAAGTATTTTACGTGTTTCGCCCGACGGCATTTTGATGATTGCATAATCACCTTCACGTGAAACTACTTGAGCGAATGCTCCTGCAGAACGAACCATTTTAGCTCCTTGTCCCGGACGTAATTCAATGTTGTGAATTACAGTACCCAGGGGGATGTTAGCCAAAGGAAGCGCATTGCCTATTTCCGGCGCTACACCGCTTCCCGAAATCACTGTCTGGTTTACTTCCAATCCGTTGGGCGCAATGATATAGGTTTTTGCTCCATCGGCGTAAAACAACAATGCAATGCGAGCCGAACGGTTAGGATCGTACTCGATTGTTTTCACTGTTGCAGGAATACCATCTTTGTTTCTCTTGAAATCGATCAATCTGAATTTACGTTTGTGGCCTCCACCAATCTGACGCATCGTCCGATGGCCTTCAGCATTACGTCCACCCGATTTGTATTTACCGAAAACAAGAGATTTTTCCGGTACGCTAGCAGTGATTTCACTAAATGTACCGATAATCTTGTGTCTTTGCCCCGGTGTTGTGGGCTTTAATTTTCTTATTCCCATTATTATTTAATTGAGAATTGAGAATTGAGAATTGAGAATTGAGAGCTTTTCATTCTCCATTCTCCATTCTCCATTTTCAATTCGATTAGATGTTACTAAAGAAATCAATTTGTTCGCCTTCTTTCAATGTTACGATTGCTTTTTTGAAAGCGGCTTCTTTTCCGTTTACAACTCCTGATTTTGTGTATCTCGACTTCCGTTTGCCGTCGTAGTTCATCGTATTGATTTTCACTACGGTAACGCCATAAAGGTCTTCGATAGCAGCTTTGATCTCCAACTTGTTAGCATCGGGAGATACGCGGAAACCCACACGATTAGGTTTTTTTTCTGTAATCTGTGTTTGTTTTTCCGTTACGATAGGTTTAATGATAATTCCCATTGTTTGTTCCTCCTTTTATTAAAAGTTATTCAAAGCCGTTACCGTACTTTCCAATACTACCAAGTGGGCGGCATCCAATACCTTGTAGGTATTCAGTTCGGAAACAGTTATTACATTTGCCTTTTGCACATTGCGCGCCGACAAGTAAATATTCTCGTTATTCTCCGGGGTTACCAGCAATAATTTCTTACCGGCTATTTTCAAATTCTTAGCTAAAGCCAAAAATTCTTTGGTTTTCGGAGTTTCGAAAGTAAAATCTTCTACCACGGTAATCGCTTCTTGTTGTACTTTATACGACAAAGCGGATTTACGTGCCAAAGCTTTTTCTTTTTTGTTGAGTTTAAATTCATAATCTCTTGGTTTAGGACCGAATACTCTGGCTCCACCAACCAATAAGGGAGAATTAATATCGCCGCGACGAGCGCCGCCACCGCCTTTTTGCTTGCCTAATTTGCGGGTGCTTCCCGACATTTCGCTTCTTTCTTTGGATTTAGCTGTTCCCTGACGTTTATTGGCAAGATGTTGTTTCACATCTAAATAAATAACGTGGTCGTTAGGTTCAATTCCAAATACGCCATCTTTCAAAGTTACCTTTTTTCCGGTATCTTCTCCTTTAATGTTATATACGTTTACTTCCATTATTTTTGAACTATTACGATTGAACCTTTCGCACCCGGTACAGAGCCTTTGACCAAAATCAAATTGTGTTCCGGCAATAATTTAATCACTTCCAAGTTTTGAGCGGTAACTCTCTCATCGCCCATGTGTCCGCCCATGCGTGTTCCTTTGAACACTTTGGCAGGATACGAACAAGCGCCGATAGAACCCGGATGACGTTGACGGTCACTCTGTCCCAAGGTTGCTTCACCTACTCCTTTGAATCCGTGGCGTCTCACAACACCTTGAAATCCTTTACCTTTAGATGTTCCAATAACATCTACATACTGTTCGCCGTCGAAATATTCGACGGTAATTACATCTCCGGGGTTATACGCCCCTTGTCCTTTGAACTCGGCCAAGTGTCTCTTGGGAGTTACTCCTGCTTTTTTGAAGTGTCCTTGTTCAGGTTTAGAAGTATGTTTCTCCTTTTTGTCCTGAAATCCTAATTGAACAGCTTCGTAACCGTCTTTTTCAACGGTTTTCACTTGAGTAACCACACAAGGACCTACTTCGATAACAGTGCATGGAAGATTTTTTCCATCAGCGCTGAAAACGGATGTCATTCCGATTTTTTTTCCAATTAATCCTGGCATTTCACTTTTTGTTATTAATAATACTATACTTTAATCTCTACTTCTACGCCGCTCGGCAATTCCAATTTCATCAAGGCGTCAACGGTTTTTGCAGTGGAACTGTAAATGTCGATCAATCTTTTGTAAGACGCCAATTCAAATTGTTCGCGCGATTTTTTGTTTACGAATGTGGCACGGTTTACCGTAAAAATACGTTTGTGCGTGGGTAATGGAATCGGGCCGCTTACTACGGCGCCGGTGGCTTTTACCGTTTTTACGATTTTTTCGGCTGATTTGTCAACCAAACTGTAATCGTAGGATTTTAATTTAATTCTAATTTTTTGGCTCATTGCTTTTTTTTAATATTTATATTTTAATTTTTCCAAGTCTAAGAAAAGAGCCATTTCCTCCCTTAAACTTGTTTCGTTTTTTTGAGTCTTTAACCGTTTTATCTCCTTCATTTTTAAAGAAAATTTCGTTTAAAAGCACAAAATCGGGCTGCAAAGTTAGGTATATTTTTTGAAAAAACAAGTACATAGCAATAAAAAAATCACTTTTTTTGAAAGAAAATGTTGTGAAAGGGTATTTTTTAAGGTTGGCCGGGTACAAATCTATTAAATATCAGTTTACTCGTTTTTTTATCGGATGACTTTATCCGGTACGATTTTAGCCGGTTTTATCTATGACAAACAAGGAAAACAAACCTATCGCTCCACCGGTTTTCCGGGAGTGGAAACGATGAAAAAGGAAATAGAAAAACGGTTGTGATTGGGCAGTCACGAGCCATCGGCTTCTAACAATTTAATATTAATACCTGTTAAAGAAAGAGCGCAAATGGAATTTATTCCATTTGCGCTCTTTAATATTTAATGTGGGCGACCTTACCCCCTACATTATTTTACCAAATCCACTCTACCTTTTACTTCCGTCAATACCGCTCTGGCGATAGAAGGCGATACTTCTTCGTAGTGCGAGAAAGACATGGTGCTGGTGGCGCGTCCTGAAGTAATGGTACGTAAAGCGGTTACGTAACCGAACATTTCCGAAAGCGGTGCGTGCGCTTTTACAATACGCGCGCCTGTACGGCTGGTATCCATGCCTTCGATTTGTCCGCGGCGTTTGTTCAAGTCGCCGATTACATCTCCCATGCTTTCTTCCGGCGTAATCACTTCGATTTTCATGATCGGTTCTTTCAAAACCGGTCCTGCTTTTTCGGAAGCGCTCTTGAACGCCTGAATCGCACAAATTTCGAATGACAACTGGTCGGAGTCCACCGGGTGGTAAGAACCATCCAATACGGTTACTTTCAGTTTATCCAAGGCATATCCTGCCAAAACGCCATTTTTCATAGCGCGCAGGAAACCTTTTTGAATCGGTGGAATATATTCTTTTGGAATATTACCGCCTTTTACTTCATCTACAAATTGCAATTCGCCTTCGAAATCGGCATCCGCCGGTCCAACGCGGACAATCATATCGGCAAATTTACCACGACCTCCCGTTTGTTTCTTATATACTTCGCGCAACTCAATGGTTTTTGAAATTGCTTCTTTATAAGATACTTGCGGACGACCTTGATTACATTCTACCTTAAATTCCCGTTTCAAACGGTCGATAATGATTTCCAAGTGAAGCTCGCCCATTCCCGAAATAACGGTTTGACCGGTATCTTCATCGGTTTTTACGGTAAATGTAGGATCTTCTTCGGCCAATTTGCCCAATCCGATGCCCAATTTATCCAAATCTTTTTGCGTTTTCGGTTCTACCGCGATTCCGATAACAGGAGCGGGGAAATCCATGGATTCCAACACAATCGGATGATTTTCATCACACAAGGTATCTCCGGTACGGATATCCTTGAAGCCGACTCCGGCGCCAATATCGCCGCATCCGATAAATTCTTTCGGATTTTGTTTGTTGGAGTGCATCTGGAATAAACGGGAAATACGTTCTTTCTTGCCTGAACGGGTATTGTAAACGTAAGAACCGGCTTCCAATTCTCCCGAATAAATGCGGAAGAAACAAAGGCGGCCTACGTAGGGGTCGGTTGCGATTTTGAAAGCCAATGCGCAGAAAGGCTCTTCGGAACTCGGTTTGCGGGAAAGCGCTTTTTCGGGATCATCCGGGTCGGTTCCTTCGGTAGCGGGCGTATCGACCGGACTCGGCAGATAAGCGCAAGCTGCATCCAAAAGCGGTTGAACGCCTTTGTTTTTAAAGGAAGAACCCAACAACATCGGATTGATTTGCATGCTTAAAGTTCCTTTGCGAACCGCAGCACGAATTTCAGTTTCAGTGATTGTTGACGGATCGTCGAAATATTTTTCCATCAATACGTCATCCACTTCGGCCAAAGTTTCGAGCATTTTATCGCGCCATTCTTCAGCTTCGCTTACCAATTCTGTCGGAATTTCTTCTACGGAATAGTCGGCGCCCATGGTTTCATCATGCCAATAAAGCGCTTTCATTGTAATCAAATCCACGATTCCGCGGAATTTTTCTTCAGCGCCGATGGGTATTTGAATCGGGCACGGGTTGGCGCCCAAAACGTCTTTAACCTGACGAACTACTTCATAAAAATTAGCGCCCGAACGGTCCATTTTATTTACATAACCGATTCTGGGAACATGATATTTATCGGCTTGACGCCAAACGGTTTCCGATTGCGGTTCAACGCCGCCTACTGCGCAGAAAGTAGCAACAGCTCCATCCAAAATACGGAGTGAGCGTTCCACTTCCACCGTGAAGTCCACGTGTCCCGGAGTGTCAATCAAATTGATTTTGTAAGTTTCGCCATCATATTTCCAGTTGGCGGTGGTTGCAGCGGAAGTAATTGTGATACCACGTTCCTGTTCCTGCTCCATCCAGTCCATAGTTGCGGCGCCATCGTGCACTTCACCGATTTTATGGGTAAGACCCGTATAAAAAAGGATACGTTCCGAAGTGGTTGTTTTCCCGGCATCAATGTGAGCCATGATGCCGAGGTTTCTTGTATATTTCAGTTGTTGATCTGAACCTCTTGCCATTATTTTTTTATTAATGTTTAAAATCTAAAATGTGCGAATGCTCTATTTGCTTCCGCCATTCTGTGCATATCTTCTTTCCTCTTGAACGCTCCACCTTGATTATTGAAAGCGTCAACGATTTCTGCCGATAATTTGTCAGCCATTGATTTCCCTCCTCTTTTGCGAGAGTAAGCGATCATATTTTTCATTGAAACGGATTCTTTACGATCCGGACGGATTTCCGTAGGAACTTGGAATGTGGCGCCGCCGATACGGCGGGATTTTACTTCAACAAGCGGGGTAATGTTATCCAAAGCTTGTTTCCATACGTCGAGGGAAGATTTTTCTTCATTAGGCAATTTAGCCTTTACTTTGTCTAAAGCAGTATAAAAGATTTCGAAGGCAGTACTTTTTTTGCCGTCATACATCAGGTGGTTAACGAATTTCGTCACCTTTTGATCACCAAAAACAGGATCCGGCAGGATCTGTCTTTTCTTTGGTTTAGCTTTTCTCATTTTCTTCTAAAAAATTTTTGTTTTTAAACTGGTTGTAAACTCTCGGTATCTTCAATAAATTCCTCTGAATTTATTTACTCAACCCTTATTCAATTACGAATTACGAATTAAAAATTACGAAATGTAATCGTAATTCGTAATTTTTAATTCGTAATTATTTTTTCTTTCCGCCTTTTACAGGAGCTACCGGAGCTTTACCTGCTTTAGGCCGTTTTGCACCGTATTTAGAACGTCTTTGTGTGCGGCCATTTACGCCGGCAGTATCCAAAGTTCCACGTACAATGTGATAACGAACACCCGGAAGGTCTTTTACACGACCGCCTCTCACCAACACGATGGAGTGTTCCTGCAAGTTGTGGCCTTCTCCCGGAATGTAAGCGTTTACTTCCTTAGAACTGGTCAAACGGACACGGGCTACTTTACGCATGGCAGAATTTGGTTTCTTCGGTGTGGTGGTATAAACCCTCACGCAAACGCCACGTCTTTGCGGACATGAATCCAATGCAGGAGATTTTCCCTTTTCAACCAAAGTTTCCCTTCCTTTTCTTACTAATTGCTGAATTGTAGGCATTTTCTAATTTTAATTCTTTGTTATTTTACTGTTAATATCTCGCTTAAATACATAAAACGGGCTGCAAAGTTAGCTATATTTTTTGAAAAAACAATAAGTTATTTCAAAAAAATCACTTTTTTTTGCACCAAAACGCTGTGAAAGTACAATTTTTCCGGAAATCACAAAATTTTTTTGAACGCAGATGACACGGATAACGCTGATTTACGCGGATAATATTTTTCATAATCAGATTTGTATCAATGAAATAAAAATCTGCGATAATCCGCGTTATCTGTGTCATCCGCGTTCAAAAAAAGCTACAATAATGCAACCATTAGTCGTTCTTTTAGTGTGTATAAACCTTGCCCCAAAGCCGTTACCGGACTGAATACCATTGTCAAGGCAAAAAAATAATAGTAGGGATTTAATACCTCGGATCTCTACCTATATTAAATCTGACATTCAGCAACACACTGGCCGGGCGCAGGTCATAACTATAACTATAGGTACTGATGTCGCTGTAGGACATTGAAACGTATTGTTTGACATTAAGCAGGTTGTTGCATTGCAGTTCCCATTCCATTTGCTTGTGATTGTATTTGATTCCAGCATCAACAAAGGTAGTGTTGCGGTTGCTCACAGCGCTGTTGTGCCGGTAATCGACATTCATATTGACTGTTACGGATTTGAATGGATACAGATTGATTTTGATTGCCTGAGAGTTGTTTCGTATGGAAGGAAATCTTCCGGGGAGTTTTTCTACCAAACTCCGGCTTTGTATCCAACCGAAATCGTATTGCAGGTACATTAACGAAATGGGGCTTACATTGACGGAAGCGCTGGTCTGGTAAGTTTGTGCGCAGAAATTTAGGATTTCGTTTTGAATCAGTTGTTCTCCGCGGTTTTCGTTATACCTGCCCGACAAACGGAGCGTAGTTTTCCAGAATCGAAATCCTTTGCTGGTTGTGAACCCAAGGCCGTAATTATCGGATTTTGTGGGTTGGTCAATGGTCGTCTTGACACGCATGATGCCCTGATAATCGTAACCGTAAAGCAGGTTTTTCCATGATTTTCCATAACTGCCGTTGATATTGAGAAAGAAGGATTGGAAAGCATCGCGGTATTCGAGAGAGGCGTTTGTTCCACCGGAACGGGTTTCAAACAGCCGGTCGATTGTGTTGCGAACCAAGTTTCGGTAGGAATGCATGATGTAGCCGGTATAGATATCATTCATATTTCCGAATGTTTTCCGGAAATTGGCTCCGGCCAAGGCGGTCAATTGGTGTGTCAGATTGTAAGAAGCGGAAAGGGACGGATTTAGCATCCACCGGTTGTGCCGGATAAAAGTGTCAGGGATGCGGTCGTCCACCGTCAAGGAGTAGTTAGCGACGGGCAATGCAAACGTCGCTTTGAATTTTCTATTGCCAATGTATGAGTAAGACTGGTTCAAACCAAATCGGTAATTGTTGTACCCAAGGTCGTTTTTCAAAGAATCGGCTGAAAATACGGTATTCTCCTGTGTATCTTTACCGGTCAATTCGGTATTCATATTACGGATATCTACGCTTCCCCAGAGGTCGTAATCCATATTGAAATTTCCTCGTTTCAAACCGTAGGAACCCCGTAGTGTCGATGCAAAATTTTTCGAGAGAACGTTTTGTTTCAAAGAAGTCAGGTTCTCATTTCCGAAGTAATTGGCCGGTGTAATGGTCAGGCTGTGAGGCTGGTGTCCATAAGCGACGGAAAAATAAATCTTAACCGTGTTGTCCTTGATGTTTTTGACCAAATTCAAGGTGTTATCGACAGAAAGAGCCGATTTATCCAAGTATTGCAACATCGTTTCATCCAAATTTCCGGCATTGCTCCGCGTAATTCCCGAACCTCGATCATTGTCCCAAGCTCTTTTAAAATTCAAGGAGTTATTGAGAAAATAGCTATCGGTATTGGCGTTTAAGCCCAAGGCAATTTCCAAGTTATTGATTTTGCTTGTACTTTTAACTTGTTCTTCGATTCTCAGGAAACTGTCGCCCGGCATGAATTGTTCGGTAATAGAATAACCTTCTTTTTTGATGTAATCATTATAATAAAAGGCATTGGCGGTCAATTCCAAATCTTGATTGATTTTGAACAACTGGTTGGTGGTAATACTATTGGTAGTGTTGTAAAGATAGCGTTTCTGCGCCACGGGAGGCATGGACGGCGACGAGATAGACAGAAGATTGCTATTATTGATGCCGACTCGTTCGTAATCGTAATGCGACTGTATCTCCGAAGATATATTCTTTCCTGAATTATTGCCTTTGTAGCTACTCATGTTTTGTTTTTTACCGGTAAAATACATGGCAACCAATTCGGCATCCCACATTCGGGGCTTATAACCCATGCCGACAAGTGCGCTCAAGGTCAAAATTCCTTTGGCGCTGTTTTTCAGTTTGAGGTTGATAGCGGCATTTTCGGAGAATATTTTGTCTCTCAGCGCTTTGATGGGTTGATGGTTTTCCAGCACCTGAACGCTGGCAACATCTTTGACTGAAATATTGTTGATGGCGATGCCGTAACGTCCTTGCAGCATATCCAAATCTTCGACATAAAACTTATTGATGTTCTTTCCATTGTACGATATTTGGCCGGAAGAGGCCACTTCAATGCCCGGCATTTTTCTCAGAGCATCCCCAATAACCCGGTCGTTCTGGTCGGAATAGGCGCTAACTGTATAGCTGAGGGTATCTCCCGTGCGTCGTATTGGGTCGGCAACTATGGTAACTTCTTTCAGTTCCATGGTTGTTTCCTCGATTGTAAAATTGACTTGTCTTGAACGATTGGGCACGGTCTGTTGGTGTTTCCCGGCCATGATTCCGGAAACAGTCAACGTAATCGTATCGGCGGTTCCTTTGTAAGTCAGGCTGTATTTTCCTTCGGCGTCCGAGGTCGTAAATCCGTCGATGGTATTATTGCCTTTGGCTTGTAGCATGACATTGACTATCAATAGTTCGCCTTGCTTGTTTTTGATTACGCCGGTAAAAGTTGTTTGAGAAAAGGCAAACAGCGGTAGAAAACAAAATGAAAAAGAGAGCGAAAGCAGGCGTTTCATGTGTTTTGTTGTTTTATTCCAACTCCAACGGATTATAGAGGTATGTTTTTGTGGGGGCGCGACTGCCGCCATACCCCATTGACACACCCGATATCCCATTTCTTAACAGCTCCAGATAATTCTCCTGAATATTTTTTTTCGCTTTCCACAATTTCTGCCGGTCGGTTTTCTTGTACTGCTTAAATGCTTGGTGCATTTGAATGGGATATTTTTCTTTGCGATTTTCAATCCCTACACACTCAAAAACATACTGCTTATTCCTATCGTACGCTTTCAGAATTAATCCGGGCAATCCGCCGAATTTCCATGGGCCGTTGTTGATAGGGATATCGGTGGCAAACCAAATTGTGTATTCCCGACCTCGAAATTGACAGGTTGCCTGTTGGCACAAATAGCCTGCAACAGTCAGCGTGTCAGCACCCATTTTCCAGTTCTGAACGGGAAGAGGTTCCGAATATTGACTATTATAATCGGTAAACCGAAAAGGCATTCGGCAATACTCGGTCAATTCTTTTTTAGAGAGGTCTTTGAAGTATTCCGAATAATGGTATTCCGACCATCCTTGGAATTTACCTTTAGGCGCCCACCTTGCCGAGGGATGTTCTCCGAATTTAGCATTGGGATGCTTTTTTATCCAATCCGAAGCCAATGAATCTCTTTGATAAATAAAAAAGCTATAATATTTTGAGGAATGAGCGCCTATTTCCAAACACTGTAAATCATCATACGTATCCGGTTTGTTAATGTCTGCCGCATTTAGAGCATACAAAATCCTGAGGTTTCCCGAATCAACGGTTTCCATATCTATTGATTCAAAATAGGGAGCTGCAATCGGATTAATAGGCGGTCTTTCCTCAGAAGAGTTGATTTGAGAAATACTTGGCCACGCTGTAAAAACAAAAAATACAAGAATAAATATGACTTGTTTCATACACAAATTATATTGATTACCAACTAAGAAATAAGTAATCATAAAACACATTATTTTCCATCAGGGAGAATGCCGTTTGAAGTTTACAATAGAAGAGGAGAGTTACTATCTACCCTTCTCTTCTTGTTTTTTACTCGTTATGCAAATGCTCCTGAAAATATCGAATCATCTCCACTACAAGCACACATCCATGGGTCGTTTGTGCCTGTACCAGTAATGCTTCCGGCATTATTCGCCACTGCATTATTCTCACTGGTAGCCCATTGACCACATGATCCACATTTACATGCGTTTCCACCCAAAATTAATTGTTGCTGTTTTTTGCCCAATTGATCCTTAGTTCAACTTGGATAAACTGATTTTCTTTACTGTTTTCATTTTGTTTGTGTTTTAATTTAACCATAATTTAATTGTTAGCATTGGCAAATATAATAATTAAAATTTAATATTATATATTTACCTTCTTTATTTTGATTAATTAACATATATTAAGTATATTTTAGGTGCTCACAAAGGTACAACACTCATCAAAACATCAAACAGTATCGGCACAAATGCTTTCGGGTCTTCTCCTATTTCATTCTTAATTTCTACAAATTGGGTGTAAAGTTGGCTGCGGGTGTTTATATTTACACGATTTGCAAAAGAAAGATTACTTGATAAAATCAGGAAAAGAAAAAATGATATTTTTATACATTTATTCATTATTTTTAAACTTGTTGTAAATTTCCTCTATTTCATTCCAATCAATATTTGGATAATTTCCACCTTCCTCAATTAATTTAAATCTTCCTTGTTCTAAATTTAAGTCATCTTTTTTATATTTATTTATATAATCAAACATTAATTTTGAGTACCAATAGTATTTATTATAATATATGTTTAATATTGTTGCAGTGTCAAAAAGATAAGCATAATTTTCTAATAATATATATTTATCTAACGACGGTCTCAACAAGACATCATTAATCAAATCTTGATTAATTGATAATTTTTTGTAATCAATAAGTTGATTATATTCATCAAATATATCATTTGTTATTAATTTCATTCTGCTAAATTTTATTTAAAATATCTATATAATTTTCGTTTATAATATCATTGTGAATTTCTTCCAAAATATTCCAATCAAAGTTAGTATCTTTTATATCATTACACATATTTTCTATAAGTTGTCCAATTTGTTGTTCAATTCCGACATCAATTCCACAATCTTTTTTATAATAATGATAGAATAATTTAAACCAAAAAAATCTATTTATATACAATTTTTCAATAGGAATTTTTTCTGCTATGTCTTTTACATAAGTCAAATATAAATATTTTTTTAAATATTCAGCCCATTTATATTTTGCATTTATCAAATCTTGTCTGATAAAATGTCTTTTCTCTATATCTTTAATAACAGTATCTATATCAGCAGATATATCAAAAAAGTCTTTGTTTATTGCATTATTATTATTCATATTTTATTCCGGAAGTAAAGTTACAGTAATGTCTATATTTTTTTCTGTAAAAAGTTGTTTTAATTGTTGTACCGCTTTTTCGTCAGATACTAACCATTCAATCTTATAACCCGCTGCTTTTGCAGATTCTATCTGTCTAATAGCAGGATCTAATACAGATGATTTTACCAAAAAATCAGGCTTGTCAAGTACGTGATATATTGAAGATTTGTCCATAATCAATTTACCATCTTGCAAAACAAATTGATTGGTTATATTTTCAAACTGTACAAATCCGCCTTCAGGGTGAGGCAAGTAAAAACTTTCATTATTTGGATTTATTTTCAATTCGTAAGCATTTACTCTTGGGTCAGATTGAACAATCCTTTTTCCCATAAATCCTTTTCCAAAAGGACGAGCACCAATTGTGTTATTTCCCCATTTAATAGTTGTTGTATAAACTTTCCTTACCTTCTTAATATTTTCTGATAATTTTTCCGCAACTTCCGGCAAATTCCTCACTATCGCCGCCCCAGCCACAGCCGTTATAATCACATTTCCTGTCGCACTTGTAGCCACGTGCGTACGCTTACCCATATCAGCATTAGCGTCTATGGTTGCTTGTAATTCTTCCGGACTTTTATTAGTAACTACACTTACCAAAACATCAAACAGTATCGGTACAAACGCTTTCGGGTCTTCGCCTATCTCGTTCTTGATTTCTACAAATTGGTTGTAGATTTGACTGCGAACTTCTTTATCAACAACCAGATCGTAAGCCAAAGTACCCAAACTTGTCAAATCTGTTACCTTTTGAGCAACAACCTCAAAACTGCCCGTAACTACTCCCGGTGCATGTATCGTCGCACTTTGTGCAGTACTGGACAGATACGCGCTCTCAACTATTTCACCGGTTTTAAGTAACGCTGTTGTTAAATCAATTCCATCGGAAACAATTTTAATATAATTGGAATTATTGCCGATTACTATTTGCTGGCCATCAGCAAAGGTCTCGTTAGGATTGACGAATGTTGAAGCTTTCTTTTCAACATCTGTTACATTGTTGTCTGATAAAAATTTGTTAGTCTGCGCTTTGATATGTTCCGACAGTTGCTGTAAATTGGCTGTTTTTCCTTGAAAAACAAGCCCTTGCCGAATACCAATCGATTGAATTTGTATTACACCGTTGGCATCAATCGTATAGCGTATTTTATTATCAATCCTTGTATCAGTCCAATTACCTTCGCTTACTTGCTTGTCTGTAAGCGGTTGTTGTATTTCCTCTACTTGTCCATCTTTTAAATGATAATACTTCAGTTTCTCTGCTTTGCTATCCCATTTAGCCAGTTCAATGTCTTGATTAGCTTTTGAATTGGCTGTAATACTTTTGAGATTGGTCAATAGTTGTGTATCATCTGTTGAATTTTTCTCCTCGGTGATTTTTTTCGTCGCCGGTCCGCATGGTTCCAATTTATTGGTTGTGTCAATTACTTGGGGCGAAGAAATCTCCGGTTTAACGGCTATTCCTATTTTATCCTGATCAGCATATTTGTATGTTGTTGCTTGCGTTGATTTCTGCAATTCCAGATATTGATAGTTCCCTCCTTCCGCATCTTTTTTGACAACATGTATTCCTTCTCCTTTTATATCCTCATTTTTCAGATTATATTTACTCTTTGAATCCGAACGCCTTTCATATCCGTTAAAACTAATACCAGCTGATAAGTAATTGCTTGTACTGGCTACATATTCTATACCGTTTTCTTCAAAGATATATACAGGCCAGTTTGGATAATAGGAATAATCTATACAAGGAGAAAATATTTTAGTCCCTTTTTTCAAAACAAAGGGATTCCCTACCGGAGTAAAAAATATACCGTCATTATCAAGAACAATATAATTTTTTTTTGCATACATTCCTCCTTCATCCGTTTCCAACACCCCAATCACCACTCCCGGCGCATTAATCGCATCCCATTCCAACTTACAAAATTCCGTGCCGGATGCATAATCCATCAGGCAGTGTGCAAGCTGTCCTTTTTCAAACTCTCCGCGTAACGGACGGTCGAACGGATGCTCCAGATTAAAGGCGCCATGACCGATTTCATGGGCTATGGTGCGGGCGTCTGCTCCCGAAAAGAGGTATCCAAACCGTTTGCCGCGCGGCATATCGCCTGCAACACCATCGGCTCCTGTTATTTTCTCTATAATAAACAGATAGAGCGTATTACCGTCGAGATTCCCACCTAAATAGGTGCTGTATGCCTGCTTAATCGCTTTCATATCGGCTGTTTCGGTCGAGAACAAACCGCTGCCCGTTACATCGAAACTGTTACCGTTGACCGGCGTATAAGTAAATCCGCTCTCGGCCATGGATAGATTGCAAGTAACACCTACCCTACCGTATATTTTATTAAGTTCGGTAGATAAAGCATTGACATTAAAACTATTGGTAAATCCATTGACCGGCACTAATTTTATATTTACCGACTTGCGTTCGTAAGAATAAACATTCAGTTTATCCAGTGTGGTAAACTTGCCTTTCGATTCCTCATAAACCACGTAGATTTCCTGTCCGTCGCCGGCACTACTTCCGACAATATTCAGTGTCCATCCCTTGTCTTGACTGTTGTAAGCTCCAGTGTATTCCTTGCCGTTATTAGTTACAAAATGTACTTTCGACGGCTCAAAATCAGCCTTGCTTTCTTTTATCTTTACAAATATCTCATCGCTTTCTCCTGGCAACATAAACTTGGCCGATGCAATCATGTCGCTTACTGTCGGCTTGTATTTCATGAAATATTCCGGCACTTTCGCATAGATTTCCCTATATTGGTCAAGTGCGTATTTGGTTTTGGCTGTTGTTGTAAATTCAAGAACGGCAAGAGTTGTATTGGGCTGGTTTTTGGTGGAATCGTCCAATTTAATGTCCGAACCGGATATAGCTTCTACCAATTTGCCATCTTCGGTTACCGTGTAAACGGTGCCATTCTTGTCTTGAATCGTAGCCGGTAATGAATCCACAACAACATCTTGTTTATTCCCATCGCCGTCCTCAACCGTTATCACATAAACCGTAGCAGAACCGTTTTGACCATCCGAGGTATTATAGCCCATGCTGTTTTTTATTTCATCCGACAAATTATCTATGGTCGTTTCTTTTATTTCTATCGGAACATTCGGATTGATTGAGTAATTGGTCATATACGCCGCTTTCTCTTCACCGCTGCGAATATCACCGACTCCTTTACCACCTGTCAGCAGTTCATCTACGTCGATCATCATGCTTTTCCCTTTCTCATCATACTTCACTTCGATAAACCCTTCGACCAAATGCAAGTCATTGTTAACAAAGATGTTGTTAAACAGAACCGCTACTTTGGGTAGCCCAAGAAAAGGAATACCCACATAACCCGTACCCGAAAATCGTCCGTTATTGCCGGTTACCGTACTGATAAACACCGGGAAATCGCCTACAAAAATGGGCATGCTCGGTAGCAGTTCTTCTGCCGGTGTCCGGTTGCTGAGATTTACTTCCGGCAACAGGCCGCACTCCGGATTCCGTTCCGGTTTGTCAGGCATTGTAAATGATTTCAGGGCGCTGTAGTTGAGCACATCATTCGCCACACAGCGCGAACCGATTCGGTATTCGTAGGTAACGCCGGGTTCCAATCCGTACAACCGGCTTTCATTACCCGATACCGGCCCCGGATACCACCGCGATGAACCTTTCTTCCGGTATTCCACCGTGTATTCTATGGCTTTGGTGGGAATCCATGTTATTAGCACGGATTTCTTTTCTACGGCTGCCACCGTTTGCTGCACCGGAGCGCAGTCGGCCGCGTAATCGAACCAGAAAATTTCGCTGTAACCTTCATTCTTGAAAACATTGGCGTCTTCCAGTCCTTCACGCGCTACCGCCCTTACCCGCCACGCATAACGCATGCCCGGAATCAGCAACGGTTGGGCGAGCGTATGGATAAACGAAGTGGAACGGGTATGCT
>BNXY01000024.1 GCA_025999935.1 Bacteroidia bacterium
ATGTTGGCGCTATGCGCCTTTTCGCACAAACACCTATTTTTACTGCTGACCCGAGCTGAGTAGTAACAATATTTTATTTATCTGATTAATTCGTGATTGTGGGATGCGGAAGGTGACCTGAGTAGTTGCATCTGTCTTATTTCCAGTAAATAAAATTTGTGCTGATTTGCGTATTTTGCGTATTTTGCGTTCTAAAAAGTTTGTACGGCCGGAGAAAAACAGGTAAATGAAATCGGAGGCGGATAATCAAAATAATTTTTGTAAATTTGCACCGGCACTTATAAACAAATAAAAATAAAAACACAATGAAAAATTTTCTTAAAATGATGTTCGCTTCCACATTGGGAGTAATCATCGCATCCCTGATTTTATTCTTTTTATCCTTTGTTATTTTTATGGGGATTGCTGCATCCATGGGTAGTACGCCTGCGTATAACCTGCAAAAGAACACGATTCTTAAAGTGAATTTGAGTGGAACGATTAATGAACGCGAAAGTTCAAGCCCATTTGATTTTCTGTTAAGCGGATCAAATGAGTCTTATGGATTAAACGACATTCTTTCTGCCATCAAAAAAGCGAAAGACAATGACAAAATTAAAGGTATTTATCTGAACGTAAAAAGCGTATCGTTTGGTTATGCAGGTGCGGAAACCTTTCGCAAGGCTTTGCTGGATTTCAAAGAAAGCGGTAAATTTATTGTCGCTTATGGAGAAAATTTCACGCAAGGCACGTATTACATCAGTTCGGTTGCCGATGATATTTTCATGAACCCTCAGGGAATGTTCGATTTCCGCGGTTTAGCCGGTTCTATGCAGTTCAACAAAGGCATCTTTGAAAAATGGGGTATTGAAATACAGGTATATAAGGTGGGAACTTACAAATCGGCGGTGGAACCGTATATTCAGGACAAAATGAGCGAAGCCAATCGCGAACAGGTAACATCGTATCTCACTGATATTTGGAATAATTTATTAGCGGGTATTTCCGAAAGCCGCAGCATTTCAGTGGAACAATTGAACCGATACGCCGATGAATTTCTGATGCTTAGCGATCCGAAAAAAATTGTGGAATACAAATTAATCGACGGCTTAAAATATGGCGACGAGATGGATGCCTACCTAAAAAGCCGTTTGGAACTGGAAGAAACAGACAAATTGCATTTAGCCAGCGTTAAAAACATGAAATCGATTCCCGAAACCGGCAAGAAAATCAGTAAAGATGAAATCGCCGTTTTATATGCAGAAGGAGATATTGTAGCGGATAATACAAACAGTTTTTATAGTAGCAACGGCATTACCGCAAAGGAATATGTGAAAGAATTGAATAAACTGAAAGACGACAAAAATGTGAAAGCCGTGGTTTTCCGTGTCAATTCTCCGGGAGGAAGCGCTTATGCCTCCGAACAAATCTGGCATGCCGTGAAAGAATTGCGGGAAGTGAAACCGGTAGTAGTTTCCATGGGAACTTATGCGGCTTCCGGCGGTTATTACATTTCTTGCGGCGCGAACAAAATCATTTCCGAACCCAGCACCTTGACCGGTTCAATCGGCATCTTCGGCTTGATTCCGAGCGGCGCACAGTTGGCCAAGAAAATAGGAGCCAGCTACGATGGCGTTTCCACCAACAAACATTCCAATTTCGCCGACGATATGCTTTCTATTCCGCTGATTGGTATAGGTTTATTGCCGGCACGCCCGTTGAACAACGAAGAAGGCGCATTGATTCAGACTTACGTGGAAAGAGGTTATGATTTATTTATAAGCCGTTGTGCGGAAGGTCGCGGAAAAACAAAGGAAGAAATTGACGCTATCGGACAAGGTCGTGTATGGACAGGAAATCAAGCCCTGAAATTGGGATTGGTGGATGCATTGGGCGGTATTGACACAGCAATAAAAACAGCTGCCGAATTGGCGGAACTCGAAAATTATTCTCTGGGAGAATATCCTGCAAAGAAAGATTTCTTTACAAGTTTATTGGAAGAATCTACCGGAAGCTTCAGCGAAAGAATTACGATGGTATTTATGGGAAAAGAAATTTATCAACAAAAGAGAATGTTGAACGCATGGCAAAATTTCGATTATCGGCAAGCGATTATGCCGTCAATGATTAATCAATAACATACATATAGTACAAAGAGTACAAATTATATC
The DNA here is from genome assembly GCA_025999935.1 of Bacteroidia bacterium. Classification (GTDB taxonomy): domain Bacteria; phylum Bacteroidota; class Bacteroidia; order Bacteroidales; family Azobacteroidaceae; genus Azobacteroides. The sequence goes on from BNXY01000024.1 coordinate 2,151, forward strand.
AAATTTTAAATTTATTTAAATGAAAAAAATGTTTTTTATTGTAGGTTTTATCCTACTGTACATTACTGCCACATTTGCTCAATTACAAGAGATTCCAATTGATCCGAAAGTTCGTTATGGAAAATTGGAAAACGGCTTAACTTATTACATCCGGCACAATGAATTGCCGAAACAAAGGGCTGATTTTTATATCGCTCAAAACGTGGGTTCTATCTTGGAAGAAGACAACCAGAATGGATTAGCGCATTTCCTTGAACACATGGCTTTTAACGGATCCACCCATTTTCCGGGAAATTCATTGATTGACTATTTGGAAACGATTGGCGTGAAATTTGGATATAATCTGAATGCCTTTACTGATGTTGACCGGACGGTTTACAACATTTCCAATGTGCCTACCACACGGGAAGGCATCATTGACAGTTGTTTGCTTATTCTTCACGATTGGTCGGGCAGTCTGTTATTGGATGAAAAAGAAATCAATAAAGAAAGAGGCGTTATTCGGGAAGAAATGCGCACTTATACCAATGCCGGCCAACGGATGAGAGAAGCGATTCTCAAACAAATCATGCCGGAAAACCGATACGCACAACGCAATATTATCGGCACGGAAGAAGTGATCATGAATTTCAAACCGGAAGCGATTCGCGCTTATTATAAGAAATGGTATCGTCCCGATTTACAGGCCTTAATCATCATAGGCGATTTTGATGCGGAACAAGTTGAAAATAAATTGAAAACCTTGTTTGCCGACATACCGGCTCCGGTAAATCCCGCCGAAAGGGTTTACTTTAAGGTGGAAGACAATGCGGAACCTTTGGTGGGAATTGTAACCGACAAGGAAGCGACTTCTTCAAGAGTTACTATCCATTTCAAACACGAACCGCTTCCTCGAGAACAGAAAAGTACAATCATTTGTTTATTATATGGTTACTTCAATTCGATTATCTCCGGTGTGATGAATAATCGTATTACGGAACTTGCCCAGCAAGCCAATCCGCCTTTCGTTGCGGCCGGTGTCGGAAACGGCAAATTTGAAAATACCGCTACGAAAGAATCTTTGTATGGTATCTCCGTGATTAAAGGAAATGAATATGAATTGGGATTAAAAGCCATAACTCGTGAGTTGGAACGGATTAATCGATACGGTTTTACCGCTTCGGAATACGACCGTGCACGCGCTGACATTTTGGCTCATTTTGAAAACATTGCCAAAGAGGTTGACAAAAGACAAAACAGCGGGTATGCGAATGAATATGTACAGCATTTCACGGAAGGTGGTTACATTCCGGGATTTGTGATGGAAAACGAATTGATGAAAGGGGTTGCCGGCCAGATTCCGGTTGCCATGGTCAACCAATACGTACAGGAACTTATTAGCGATTCGAATATTGTCATCACTTTAACCGCTCCTGAAAAAGAAGGTGTCGTTATCCCAAAAAAAGAAGATTTGCTGAAATGGTTTAACGAAGTAAGAAAAGAAGACATCCAAGCTTATGAAGATAAAGTGAGCGGCGAAGCGCTGTTAACCGACCTTCCAAAGGGAGGAAGCGTTGTTTCCGAAAAGAAAGATGCTATTTTCGACGCTGCGGTTTTGACTTTGTCCAATGGCGTGAAAGTGGTGGTTAAACCTACAAAACTCAAAGATGACCAGATAATTATGACGGCAAGCAGTCCCGGAGGCTCTTCTCTTTTCCCTGATTCGGAAATAGTTAATGCCAATTTATATAGCAACATCGCCAATCTCGGCGGATTGGCCAATTTCAGTCAATTGGATTTGAGTAAAGTGTTGGCCGGTAAAAACGTATCCGTCAGCCCGAATATCGATTTGCAATACGAAGGACTTTCCGGCAATTCTACCATCAAGGATTTTGAAACGATGCTCCAATTGGTTTATTTGAATTTCACCGCTCCCAGAACGGATGAAGATACGTATAACTCATTTATTGCCAGAATAAAATCTCAGTTGGAAAGTCAGGAACTCAATCCGGAAATTTCCATGAATGATTCTTTGATGAAAGAAATATATGTTGACCAAATCCGGCATAAACGCATCAAAGCCGTTGATTTGGATAAAGTAAATTATCAAACCATTATGAATTGGCGGAAAGACCGTTATGCGGATGCCGGCGATTTTACTTTTGTATTTACCGGAAATATAGACATTGAAACCGCTAAACCCTTGTTTGCGCAATATTTAGGCGGCCTTCCTTCCATCAACCGGAAAGAATCTTTCCGAGCCGTTAATGAAAATTTTAAATCCGGCATCAAAGCAAATGAATTTGAAAAAAAGATGGAGAATCCGAAATCCATTGTTTTTGACCTGTATTGGACGAATTTTGAGCCTACCCTGAAAAATCGATTAGAGATAAATATTCTTCAACAAATATTGACGACTATTTATTTAGAAGAAATTCGGGAAAAAGAAGGCGGAGTTTACTCTATTCAGGCAACGTCAAATATTTCCGATTATCCGAAAGGACAAACCCCGTTTCAAATCGTATTTGAAACCGAACCGGGTAAAGAAGGTTATCTGAACGATATAGCCATCAAGGAATTTCAAAACATTGTCGATAATGGGCCGAAAGCCGAATATTTCAACAAGGTCAAAGAATATTTGTTAAAGACTCAGCAAGACAGGGAACAGGAAAATTCCTATTGGAGTTCAACCATCAGCAATTATTACCGCACGGGTTATAATGCTTATACCGATTATGTGAAAACGATAAATACGATTACGCCGGCGGATATTCAAAAAAAGGCAAAATCTATCATTGACGCTAAGAATTTTACCAAAGTCATTATGAAAGGGGTGAAAGAATAATAGAAAATGTATCGTTTTATTCAAAGTTAATAAAATAAGCCGTATATTTGTATTATTTTTTATGGCAAATGAAAGCGAATTTGAAGAATGCGAATTTTAGAATAAATTTTAGAATAAATAAAGCCTTACTCCCATTCTCATGGATTTATGGTTTGGGAGTATGGGGCAGAAATAAACTCTTCGATTGGGGGATTCTTCCAGTCGAGGAGTTTTCTGTTCCCGTTATTTCAGTTGGAAATATTACGGTTGGCGGGACAGGGAAAACGCCGCATACGGAATACTTAATCCGTTTATTGAGCCGGAAATACAAAGTAGCCGTTTTAAGTCGGGGCTACAAACGACAAACCGAGGATTTTGTGCTCGCGGACGATGATGCAACCGTTGATACCATCGGCGACGAACCCTTGCAAATATACCGCAAATTTCCCGATGTTGTGGTAGCGGTAGATGCCGACCGGCGGCGCGGAATTAAAAAGCTACTGAACCTGCCCGATGACCTGAAACCGGAAGTGATTCTGCTGGATGACTCTTTTCAGCACCGTTACGTAAAACCGTCTTTGTCTATTCTGCTAACCAACAGTCTGCAGATGATTAACGAAGATTATCTGTTGCCGGCAGGACGTTTGCGGGAACCGGCCGCCAATCATGTCAGGGCAGATATGATTGTTTGCACGAAATGCGACGAATCCTTTGAAGGGATAGATTATCAAGCCGTGAGAGACAAATTGCATTTGCATCCGAAGCAGCAATTGTTTTTTTCCGCTTACAGCTACAAAAGAGGTCTTTTGCCTATTTTTACTGATATTGAGCACCTCAAAAAAGAAAGTATCGAACGATTTAAGAAAGACGCTTATTCGTTTATGCTGATATCCGGGTTGGCCAATCCGGAGGATTTGATTAATTATTTGAAAAATTACACTTTCAATCTCCATATCTTTATTTATCCGGATCACCACGCTTTCACTATCGAAAATTTCATCAATATAAAAGAAGCTTTCTTGCAGATGAATAACTATCGTAAAATCATTATTGTTTCCGAAAAAGATGCAATGCGTTTGGCGGATAATCCGTATTTTCCGCAAGATTTACAAGCATGTATTTATTATCTACCCATCGAAGTAGTTTTCCATAACGAAGAATTATTCACTCAAAAAATAGAAGAACATGTTGCAAACTTTAAAAGAAACCGTATCATGGCTTAGGCCGCAAATATCCGAAGAGACGAAAATCGGCATTATCTTGGGAACCGGATTGGGCGATTTGGCAAACAATATTACTGAAAAGAAAGAAATCCCTTACGAAGACATCCCGCATTTTCCGGTTTCGACCGTAGCCGGGCACAGTGGAAAATTAATCGTCGGCAAATTGGGTGGTAAACCGGTTTTAGCCATGCAAGGACGTTTTCATTTCTACGAAGGATACAGTATGAAAGAAGTAACTTATCCTGTGCGCGTTATGCAATTGCTTGGATTCAAATACCTGTTCGTTTCCAATGCGGCAGGCGGCATGAATGGTTCGTTCCAAATCGGCGATATCATGCTGATAGACGACCACATCAATCTTTTCCCTGAACATCCGCTAAGGGGCAAAAACCATGAAGAATTAGGCGTGCGTTTCCCGGACATGAGCGAAGCATACAACCGGAAATTGAAAAAATTAGCATTTGAAATTGCCGATAAAAACAACATCAAATTACAATCCGGCATCTACGTCGGCACACAAGGCCCAACGTTTGAAACGCCTGCGGAATATCATTATTTCAAGATTATCGGAGGAGACGCCGTAGGTATGTCCACCGTTCCGGAAGTGATTGCGGCAAGACATGGCGGATTGAAAGTGCTGGCATTTTCGATTATTACCGATATAGGCATTTTGGGCAAAATCGTGGAAGTTACACACGAAGAAGTGCAGGAAGCGGCGAAAATCGCCCAACCGAAGATGGCGTTTATTATGGAAGAAGTGATAAAACAATTGTAAAAATGAATGTTATTACTTTGCACGTTGAGAAAATGTTTGTATATTTGTACTTGTAAATGAATTAAATACGAGTCAAAAGCGCTGAATGTAAAATCATGAACCGAAAAGAAATCATACAATCGCTAAAAAACACATTGCACCGGATAGCGCCCAATGCAACGGTAATTTTGTACGGTAGCGAAGCAAGAGGCGATGCCAGTCCGGATAGTGATATTGATTTGTTGATTTTGCTGGATAAAGAAACAAAAGACGCCATCGTGTCTTACCGCTTAATCAATGCACATAAGACCTTAGATGAAATTCCAATTCATATTGAACATGAATTGTGGAATACTGCTATTAACCGCCTATACTACGCTTGTTTTTATGCCGTGACCGCCTTGTTGATCGGTGTGGGAATAGAAACCTTAATAGATAAATCAAATTTTACCCCAATAGGATGACAGAAATTTCAACATTAGGCGAATTTGGATTAATCCGGCATTTGACGGACAATATACAGATTAAAAACGAGAGTACCCGCAAAGGCGTTGGCGACGACGCCGCGGTTTTGGATTACAAGGGAAAAGAAACGCTGGTTACCACCGACTTGTTATTAGAAGGTATTCATTTCGACCTTACGTATGTGCCCCTCAAACATTTGGGATACAAATCGGCCGTGGTAAATTTCTCCGATATTTACGCCATGAACGGTCAGCCGAAGCAGATAACCGTTTCCCTTGGCATATCCAAACGATTTTCAGTAGAAGACTTGGAAGATTTTTACGAAGGTTTGGCATTGGCGTGTGAAATTTACGGTGTGGACATTGTCGGTGGCGATACTTCTTCATCCCTGACCGGTTTGTGCATCAGTATTACTTGCATCGGAGAAGCGGATAAGGAAAAAATCGTTTATCGGAACGGTGCAAAAGAGAACGATTTAATCTGCGTTTCAGGCGATTTGGGTGCGGCCTACATGGGACTTCAATTATTGGAACGGGAAAAAACGGTTTTTGCCGGGGAAAAAAATTTCACGCCCGATTTTGCAGGAAAAGAATATCTTTTAGAACGGCAACTGAAACCGGAAGCCCGGAAAGACATCGTTAAAATACTGAACGACAACCAAATTATTCCAACTTCAATGATTGATGTTTCGGACGGTCTTTCGTCGGAACTCCTGCATATCTGCCAACAGAGTAAAGTAGGATGCGCCGTTTATGAAGAACGGATTCCTATTGATTATCAAACAGCTATGATGGCCGAGCAATTCAATATGAATGTGACGACCGTAGCTTTAAGCGGTGGAGAAGATTACGAATTGCTATTTACCATCCCTCTGCATCTGCACGACCAATTGGATATGATTGAGGGAATTAAGATTATCGGCCACATCCGTGAAGTGTCTTTGGGAGCGCACCTCATCACACGTGACGGCACGGAAATTCCGTTGACGGCGCAAGGGTGGAATGCTTTTTAAGTTTCATGTTTCGAGTTTAAAGTTTAAAATTAGCTTTATGCTATAAAAAAAACTTGTAGATAAACTTGCAAATAAAAAAAATAATGCTTACCTTTGCAACCGCAAAACAGAATGGTACCATAGCTCAGTTGGTAGAGCAACGGACTGAAAATCCGTGTGTCCCTAGTTCGATTCTTGGTGGTACCACAGAAAAAGAAAGCAAAATGAAGTAAGCTCCTGAATTTCAATGAAATTCAGGAGTTTTTCTTTTAAAGACAATGCGGTTTACAAATTTTCCTGACTTTGTCACTGGGACACCCTAAACGCATTTCCAAAAATTTTCGTCAAAAAGTTTGGCGATAGATTTGTGTTTTGGAGTTAGCAGCATCGTTTTTATCATCGTTTCGTTGCTGATTGGCAACTTAATTTTCAATGTTGTAATCGTCTTTGCGATGTCCAATACTTTATCAACACTTATGTTTATGTTATTGATTTTCAGTATCCTTTCGAGTTCTTTATAAACTTTGTAAGCCACAAAACAAATACAAACGTGTGCCTCTATTCTTTGGGGAGAAATCAGTATGTAAATCTTTATAAATGTGTTCATTATTCAGTTGGGTTAATGTTGTTAGTTTGATAAATAGTATCAATATCTTCCTTGAATGTTTCCAAGTGGTTCAGGATAATATTTTCTACATAGCTGCTGATGGTCGCTTTCGATTCGCCCATCAGGTGGACGATCCGCATTAACCGCCGATGAGTTGTCGCGGTGATATAAAGCGGTTTACGGTGGGTAAAGTCAGTCCGGTTGAAAAATAAACCCTGATAGTCACCCTGTATTTTGCGTTTACGCTTCTCGGCAGGCTTTGTCGCAGGCTCAACTGATTTTACCTCTGCCGGCTCGATTGGTGCAGACAATCGGATAGGTTTGTTTGCCGAGCGAGTCGAACAGGGCAATGGCTTTGGACTGGTAGTGCAGGTTGATTTCCAGTTGCCTCACTTCCCGCTTGCGCATCTCGTAAACGCTGCATTGCGGGTAGTCACAATCCATTACGGCAACATTCAGCCCTTTCAGATAGTGCAGATAGCTCGCCATGAGCACAGTGAATGTACTTTTGCCAACTCCGCCTTTTTGGGTAGAGAAGGTGATAAACAACGGTTCTTTTTTCATCTTTTTTTCATTTTTTAGGATTATACATTTTGCTATTTGTCAGGTTTTCAAGCCTGTTTTCTTGTTTACAACTTGTCAAGATTGGTAATTATCAATTTTTCAAAATCGAAAAGTTTGTTTTTGGACAAATATCGACTTTGCAACTCTGCGATTTTTCCAATTCTACCATTCTCATATTATCGGTTTATCGGAGTCGATAATCGTTAGAAATTAATCTTTTCAAGATTCCGTCGGCTAAGATATAACATATTGTTTGTCAGTAGATAGCGTCGGGTTATATTGCATTGAATAGCTCTGTTTTGCATCGAAAATCAAAGGCGAAAGGGATAAATTTGGATGAGTTTGGAGAAAGAACAGCTTTTTAAAGGATCGGTGGGTTATGCAACTATATCAAGTACCAAGACCCAGGATTGTCAAATGAAATACGGGAATTTTTGAGTAAATTTAGGGAGATAACAAATAGATTTTACCATAAAAAAGACAGCGATGATAGCCAAATGTAAAGCTATTTCGCATGGCAAAAAGATGTTGAATTACGCCATGCGGCAGTCGATGTAAAAACAAATATCTCCGCTTCGAAATTGGGATTGCCCCGCAAGATGAAAAACAGCTTTCGCCTAAACACTTGACACATATCGTTGAAGAGTTTGCCAAGAAAATGGGATTGGAGAATCACCAATGGATTGCCTGTACTCACAAGGATACCGACAATCTACATATCCACCTGATAGCAAATCGCATCGGCATACATGGCAATGTTTATCAAACGGATTTTGTGAGCAATCGTTCCGCGCATGCAGCCGAAGAGATTAGCAGGGAAATGGGCTTGACTATCGCCAAAGAAGTGAAGGCTGAAAAGGAATATATCAATCACAATAGCTCTGACCATCGAATTGAAACTAAACGTAAGTTGCAGGAAATTGCTTATGGAGTTTTGGCTAAGGCGAAAAGCCCGATAGAATTAGTGGCTGAATTACGAAAGTGCGGTATCGAAGTGGAGCCTGTGAAAAATAAACAAGGCTCAATGTATGGAGTCCGATTTTGCTATAAGGGCGAAACATTCAAGACTTCGGAGGTCGGGCGTGAATTTGGCTTTCGTTCCATATTCAGCCACTTCGGGCAAACACCCAAGGAGCAAAGTGTAAAGTTATTTTCAATGAGATTAGTGGCAAATGGTGGCTTTGCGTTAATATATCATTTTTATTACTATATTTGCATGAAAATGATTGGTAATAACAACACAAGATGAATAGAATAAAAGAGATACTTGACGCGCGAGGCATTAAGCAGACTTGGCTGGCAGAGAAGCTATGAAAAAGTTTCAATATGGTAAACGCTTATGCCCATAATCGTCGGCAACCAACATTGGAAGTTTTATATCAAATAGCTGAAATTTTAGATGTAGAGGTTTTAGATTTGCTATTGCTGAAAAAATCATTGAAAAACAAGTAATTAACATGGAAGGGAACTTCATAACAAATCAAAATAACAGATTTTTATGTGTTGTTGTGAATTGCTTTCAAAAATTTGTATCTTTGACATCGTAAACAACTGGATATGATAATCGGCCATTCTAAAGGAGGTTGTGAATTGCTTTCAAAAATTTGTATCTTTGACATCGTAAACAACATCGTCTTTTGATTTTCCATGATACAAAAAGTTGTGAATTGCTTTCAAAAATTTGTATCTTTGACATCGTAAACAACTCTTCGCTCTCGCTGAATAGACGTATGAAAGTTGTGAATTGCTTTCAAAAATTTGTATCTTTGACATCGTAAACAACTATCCGAAATAGATTTCAACGTATATATCGGTTGTGAATTGCTTTCAAAAATTTGTATCTTTGACATCGTAAACAACACGGCCACCCATCTGTTTGGCATCGAAGACGTTGTGAATTGCTTTCAAAAATTTGTATCTTTGACATCGTAAACAACGTCCACAGGCCAACCTTGATTGGTCAGCGGGTTGTGAATTGCTTTCAAAAATTTGTATCTTTGACATCGTAAACAACAAAATCCCATTCGTCAAAGAACATGACGCCGTTGTGAATTGCTTTCAAAAATTTGTATCTTTGACATCGTAAACAACACGGCCACCCATCTGTTTGGCATCGAAGACGTTGTGAATTGCTTTCAAAAATTTGTATCTTTGACATCGTAAACAACGGCGACTTCCGGCATAATCGTTCCGGAGAAGTTGTGAATTGCTTTCAAAAATTTGTATCTTTGACATCGTAAACAACAGAAAAACCCGCGAGGCTATCAGCCGTATTGTTGTGAATTGCTTTCAAAAATTTGTATCTTTGACATCGTAAACAACTGTCCAAGCATCCCCATTGTCATCACTATAGTTGTGAATTGCTTTCAAAAATTTGTATCTTTGACATCGTAAACAACTGTCCAAGCATCCCCATTGTCATCACTATAGTTGTGAATTGCTTTCAAAAATTTGTATCTTTGACATCGTAAACAACTCTCTTTGTAGCGAGAATCACTTCCAAACTGTTGTGAATTGCTTTCAAAAATTTGTATCTTTGACATCGTAAACAACCTTTATGCTCCGGAACCAGATAGATTGATTGTTGTGAATTGCTTTCAAAAATTTGTATCTTTGACATCGTAAACAACTCGTCGTCTGTACTACCAATTGATTGACCTGTTGTGAATTGCTTTCAAAAATTTGTATCTTTGACATCGTAAACAACTCGGAACTCAATTGCCGTTGTGCGGAAAGCGTTGTGAATTGCTTTCAAAAATTTGTATCTTTGACATCGTAAACAACGATTCCATATAACAGGGCTAACCAAAAACTGTTGTGAATTGCTTTCAAAAATTTGTATCTTTGACATCGTAAACAACTTCGCCGGTCATAAGATTCGTGATTTGCTTGTTGTGAATTGCTTTCAAAAATTTGTATCTTTGACATCGTAAACAACCCCGTTTCCCTCTTCAATCGGATGGGGGTAGTTGTGAATTGCTTTCAAAAATTTGTATCTTTGACATCGTAAACAACTGTCCGAAGATTCAACAACGAGGGAAAACGGTTGTGAATTGCTTTCAAAAATTTGTATCTTTGACATCGTAAACAACCCGTCCGTTTTTTATCTGAATATCAGTCATGTTGTGAATTGCTTTCAAAAATTTGTATCTTTGACATCGTAAACAACATGAACAGACAAGAGCAATCATAGAAATTAGTTGTGAATTGCTTTCAAAAATTTGTATCTTTGACATCGTAAACAACATATCAGGCAATTCAATAGTTTGACCTTTGTTGTGAATTGCTTTCAAAAATTTGTATCTTTGACATCGTAAACAACAAGAGTTCGCATTAATATTTTGGCAACCGAGTTGTGAATTGCTTTCAAAAATTTGTATCTTTGACATCGTAAACAACTTTTTCTTGGAATATCTAAAGCAGTCTTAAGTTGTGAATTGCTTTCAAAAATTTGTATCTTTGACATCGTAAACAACCAATCCGGCATTTTCATCGCACTCTTTCAGGTTGTGAATTGCTTTCAAAAATTTGTATCTTTGACATCGTAAACAACCGGCTTGGAAGCCTTTCGTGGTGATTGACGTTGTGAATTGCTTTCAAAAATTTGTATCTTTGACATCGTAAACAACGACACCGTCATTCTCGACATTAGTAATAGAGTTGTGAATTGCTTTCAAAAATTTGTATCTTTGACATCGTAAACAACGGTGTGTGACTGTCCACCGGAAGACGCCTTGTTGTGAATTGCTTTCAAAAATTTGTATCTTTGACATCGTAAACAACGCGACGCAAGCAGTCTGGACACTTTCCACAGTTGTGAATTGCTTTCAAAAATTTGTATCTTTGACATCGTAAACAACTTATATTTAGCAATCAATTGTTATTTAATTATTTACGATGGATTTTAGAAAAGAAAAAAGATTGTTTACATTTAAAAATCCCGTCGAATAAACGGGATTTTTTAAATATATGGCTGCTTGATGTTTTACCTAATCAATTTTGGACTGGAGCAAAGCTATAATTTTTCAGAAAAGTTCCAATTGCTGATAAGGGGTTGATACTTCTTTCTCTTTTTTGCAATAAAACAACTCCATCGCCCCAAACTGCTTATCTGTCACGCACATAATGCCGACATGACCTTTCTCCGGCAAAAAGCCTTTTACCCGTTTAACGTGTACATCAGCGTTTTCCCGGCTGGCGCAGTGGCGCAAGTATATCGAAAACTGAAACATCGTAAACCCGTCCTGCATCAGTTTTTTACGAAAATCGGTAGCGGCTTTCACCTCTTTTTTCGTTTCTGTCGGCAAATCGAAAAATATCAATATCCACATGATTCGATATTCGCTAAAACGGTCCATTTTACATTAACATCGGATAGATAATTTTACGGCTTTCGCCCAAATAACATTTTGCTAATGAAGCCGTTGTTTGTCCAACGGCAATCATCAGCGGACTGCGTTGCCCATTTATTATCACATCCAATACCGGAATATTTAACAGTTGAATTTTGATTTCTTTCGACAAATTTTGATAATCCGCACCATTATTCACTATTCCAACCACGATTTTATCGACAAACGGACGATAAGGCTCCATAATATCATCCGCCAAACAATAAGCGTTGTAGCGATTGTGATGATGAATCCCCAAAGTCGGCAACAATCCGCTGGCGACCAACGAACGTGCCACAACCGCCCGCAATATCGCATAACCGTAATTCAACAAGTTATTGGGCGGCACTTCTTCCCGACCCCGCCGAAAATCTTCAATCTCCGAAAACAGATTTGTCCAATAGTAAGCCGCCGCACGACCTTCCAGATTTTCGCTGTCGCCACTTTTTACTTGACCCACCCATGCCAACATATTTCGCACTTCCGCACCGCGACTTTGCTTCAAAACCGTTGCTTGATTTTCAATTTTCTGCTGAATGGTTTGTTGCCACAACTGCTTTTTCAAGGGAAGCGATGCTTCAATCTGTGCCGTAAACCGTTCGCTTTGTAAAGTATTACCGTTCAATGGCAGTAGTAATCCAACCGGCATTCGACTGCTGTCACAAGTAATTACGGCACAATTATTTGCCAACAACGCCTCTATCAGTCCGTGGGTAATCGTAATTTGTTTATTATCAAGGACTAAAACGCCAATATCTTCAATCGGAATAAGTTTGATGCTGTCTTTTTTGAACGTATCGGGCAAAGAATCGTTTTTCTCCACTGCGGGAAGTTTGATTTGCAACTGTTTATCTTTTAGGCTGAGATAGGCGGAATTTTCGAAATAGAGGGTTTTCTTAATCATGGCAATAATTGTTTAATTTCCCGGTCGAAATCGGATACGTAATCGTGTAACTGTTTTGCATGAAATTTCTGGGACTGCCCAAATAATGTTTGTGGGTTCTTCAAGCGTTCGTCATTCATGGCAAAGCCTTTGATAATGTACTCTTTCAGCACACTATTTGCCCATATTCGGAAGTGCGTGGCTTGCAGGCTATTCACTCGATAGCCGACCGAAAGAATGGCATCAAGATTATAGAAATCAAGATTCCTTGTTACTGACCGAAGTCCCTCCATTTGAACTTGTGCAATTTTTGCACAAGTTGCCTCTCGCCGCAATTCACCACTTGCAAAGATATTTTTCAAATGTTTGTTCACAACTGTTCTATCCACGCTAAACAATTGGGCGATTTTATCTTGCGTGAGCCAAATTGTTTCGTTGAAAAGATAAATTTCTATTTTTACTTGACCGTTTGCATCTTTGTAGAGCAGGAATTCGGTGGGGACAAGGGTGTTGCTACTGTTGTTTCTTGTTGTTATATCTTTCATAATTTTCTCCTTATTTAATATTCGCCTACCGAAACAATTTGCCCAATATGATTTACTCGAACTTTGACAATCTTATCCAAACCTCTTGAACTACGAAAATCTGTCCAGATAATGCCTTTTAAATTTGAAGAAAAATCAGCGACAGTAGTTTCCAAATGGTGTCTAAAAACATAATTTTTAACCGAAAATTTTTGTATTCTAAACAAATTCGGACTTATTAAAGAATAATTCTCCGGATTCAGCAAATCAATTTCTTTTGGGTAAAATCCTGTTTTTTCATTTGGAAAAACAAAATATTCGTTTTGTTTCATAGAGAACAGAAACTCGTAACCTTCTGACTGTTTGTATTCTTTGTCGATAATCGGCAAACCCATATTTGCACGGGCAACGGCTTCGTAAAACGACACTACATTTTCTTCCAATTCATATTTAATATCGCCGTTTTCTTCTCTCACAACTTGTCCTTTTTTGTCTAACACAGGTTTGCGATAAACGGCTACATGATGATTATTTCCCGTATTCACAAAATCAACAGGAATTTTCTTGCCTTCATCGTCTAAAATCAGATTTCCGTCTTTGTCTTTCTTTTCGTGCAACGGTTCTGCATTGTTTATGCCCGAAATCGTAACTCGTTTTATGGAAATGCCTTTTTCTTTGTTGAGCCAAATTGGGTTTTCATCGAGATTGGCAAATGCTTTTTTATGGTCATTACCATATTCTTCGAGCCGTTTTTTCAGAATTTCACGAATACCTGCATCCACCACTTTATCAATTTTCAAATCAGGAGAAATGGGCTTGCGAATAGTATAAACGGTTTCGGTTGTTACGGTAGTTTTGCCTCGCACGGTTTTCTTCACATATTCTTTATGACTGCCATAAACCGTTTCCAAATGCAGTTGCCCGCGTGGCGTTTGTTGTGCTTTTTTATTTGTTCCACCATTCTTTTTTGTAGTGTTGATATTGGTTGTTACTACTTTATTTTTTGCCTTAATGGAAATCAGTGTATTTTCCAAATGCTTTTTGGCTTCGGCGCGAAATTCATTCAGAGGCATTGGCGGAACGGCTTTGCCATTGTCGAAATACTTGTTTTTAATGGCGTATTCGTTGGTATTCGCCTTGAAACTTGCGTTTTTATTGTTGAAATATTGAATATAAACATCCTTTGTAAAAGCCACCGTAAGCGCATCCATTGCGTGATGACGATGGTCATTGCGTTTGGTCCAGTCCTTGATACGGCGAACTTTATGAACTGCACTCTCATTCTGTTTGTCCTGAATTTCAATGATTTCTGTTAGTCCAAGTTTATTGTATTTGTCCCAATTCAACTCCTGCATCACATTGATTAATTGCCAATCTTCGCGCAATTCATCGGTAATAGAACCCGAAGTTGCAACCACGCGGCGCGAAATTTCATTCAGCATCGACAATGCCTTTTTGGCAATGTACTGTGTATTGCGCAAGTCGCGTTCAATAAACCCTTCCGGAATATCTTTTTCTTCCATTTTCAGTTTATTGTATTTCGATTTGGAAATAGTGCCTGCTGATTTTACATCCTCATCGGCATTTTCTCTGCTTTTGGTGTTATACAGCATTTCAACGCGATTTAAATAATTTTGCAAACCATCTTCGCCGTACTCTTCCTTCACAAAATCGTAAGCCGTGCGATTTCCCTTTGCAATATTCACATCGCGTTTTTCGAGCGTTTTGTTTGAAAAACTGTCGTCAAACAATCGCGCCTGCGGTATAATGTGCTCAATATCAAACTCTCCTGTAAAAAGTTTGGCAGGCGAAATGTAAGTGTTGGAATACAGCGTTTTGAAACCTGTTGCTTTCAGTTCGAGCCAAAGTTTATACCGCACAATGTCGGTGCGGCTAATGTGCGAAAGATTGAAGGGTGCTTGCGAAAGAATTTTCTTGTATTCCTCGTGCGCTTTAGTATTTTCGGCAACCGATTTTGTAAGTTCTTCACGCTCTTTGGCATTTTTCTTCAATTCACGCGCCAATTCCACACGAATTTCATCCGGTTTTCCGTAAGTGTCAATAATCGTGTTGATTACATTAACCATTTGATTCAAAATCTTTTCCACAACGGGATTGCGCAAACTGTTTTTCGGCAAAATCTCCAATTTATCTTTCAAAATCTTGTTTTCGATTTCTTCTTTGGTCAATGACGATTTTGAATGTTTTTCGTAACCGGCATAAACACAAGCAACATCGTAACCGTTTCCTTCTTTCAAGTGGGGCAATATTTTACGAATTGCTTTTGCTGATAAACTGCCGTAATCGTCTTGAAAAGTAACGTTTGCCAAAATTGTAGCGTATTCTTTTTCAAAACCGTAACAATCAGTAATTTTCTGAATTAAATTGCCGTTTCCGGTTGGCGTATTGTCGCCTTCAAAAGAATAGAGCAAATGCCAAAGTTTATAATAAGGCTGCTTGTCTAATTCGGTATCGGAATCGAATTGTAAAATGTCCGTATTCCAATCGAATGCCGTAAAAATTTCCTTTACATATTCAGTAATGTCGTCAGCTGATTTTTTGAAATCAATCGGCTCGTGTCCGGATATTTCAATGATTTTGCTGTATGCTTGAAACATAGCAAAACCCGTTTTGTTACCGTCAATGGTTTTGAAATTCAAATCCAATTCCTGTGGATTTTCAAACAATAATTTCAACGCATCGGATTTGGATAATTTATCACGAACAAACAGTTCTTTTGCCAAAATTTCCTTTTCGCCCTGGTCTAAAAATCGTCTGCCGTTAAGTTCCAGCCGGTCAATTTCTTCCACATCATCAAAAAGCGAAGGCGAATTGTCTTTTTGTTTCTTCCTTTTTCTTTTTTTGCCGCTAACTGTTACCTCAATATTATTCAATATCTGCCAAATTTTAAACTCTTGAAACAATGGCGAAGAACGCGGAATAACCCGACTGCCTGTGGTTTTTATCTTTTTCTTTCCGTCAATTTCCACCTCAATCTGTCGGCTTTCAAATTCGCAAAAACTAATCAGTCCTTTTTGGCTTTTTAAGCGTCTTTGGTAGAAAATAACGACATCGCGAATTTCATTTTTCAATTCATCAGTCAGTTCGGAGTGAAATTGTTTTTGCGTTTCCCAAAGCGTATTAAATTCGTCTAAATAATCTTGACGATAAAAAACTTGATTTGTAAGACTTACATTGGGATTCTCGTCCAATTGTGCCATCAAATACTGCCCAACGGTTTGTTTGTTGAAATAAAGTTCTTTACTTCGATCGCTAATTGCACCGAGATAACCACTTGAGCCGTTGATTTTTATATTGATTTCCTGTAAAACAACAACTAACTCTTCTAACTGCAATTTTTCCGACAAACCTTTTGCACGCCACTGTAAATTTTCAATTTTTTGGTCATTGGTATTACCATTGCGTTTGAAGCCAACTATTGTATGCTCTTTTTCTACCTGTTCGTTTCTTGCTTCTGCCTCATTCCAAACGGTATGTGTCTCTTTCCAAACAAAATGTTTCACGCAAATCGCATAAACGGCATCGCGCTTTTTGCCCCACAACTCATCGTGCAATTCATCTGTCAGAATTTCAGGATAAAATTCTTGCTGTTTCATCCAAATTCTGTCAAATTCCGTTTGTAAATCGGAACGATAAAAGTCCGGAAGATATTTTTTGCCTGCCTGCAAAAGTTGCAGACAATATTGTCCGGGCGTAATATTTTCTTCGTAAAGTTTTTTGGCAACTTCCATTCCGTCAATCAGTGTGCCGTCCTCTGTTCCTTTTGCCTTACGGGAACTTTTGTAACCGCGTTTTTTGTTTATCATAAGCAAAACGCGGGCAAATTGCTCCAACGAAATTTCTTCCGTAGCAGCCTTTGCCCGCAGACGATAAGTTTCAAAAGTAGTTCGATTCCCGTTTTCTGATAAAATACTTTCATCAGAAATAAAACCATGTTCTTTTAAAATTTTAATTAGGTTTTCGCGACGAAGTTTATAACGTTGCAAATTACGGCGCATACTGCGTTTGAGCGTTCTGTCCGCATTGGTGGTAATGCTTTTGCCTTGTGTAAAATTATCAAGTTCACCACCTTTTCCTGTTGTCAAAGGATTAACTCTTACGCCAAGTTTGATAATTGACGATTTTTCATTTTCGTTAGCTGCTTCATTTACCAATGCCCAACCAATGCTTGTTGTCCCAAGGTCTAATCCTAATATTTTTCTCATAAATTCTTGTATTTCAAATTCAAACCGTAAAATTACAATATTTTTCTTGTTTTCCAAAAAATGTTATATCTTTGCAGTACAAATTTTTGAAGCAATTCACAATAAGGATTATTCCGTTGTGAAAACATTAAAAGCGGGGATACAAGTCCTCGCTTTTCGTTGTGTGCCGTGCATGGCAATTAACTTGGTGGTGCAAGTCCACTATGGGGGTTGGTAGTAGCCAACCATTAGCTCAAGGCAAGGGTGCCCATCGCGAGGTGGAATCTAAAGGAAGCCGGCGGCAAAGTCCCGAACCGAGGAACACGGACGACATCAGGCATATCCGGTTGGACGAGTTTGCACGACAAAACGAAGTCCTATTTACTACCCGGAAACCGGAGTGTAAATGTTGCGGTTGCATGGGATGAAAGTTAATAGTCTTACCACGGGAGTTCTCACAGACTTTATGTTCAAACCGTTGGATACGGGCAACATCTTTTTCGCAGAGTATTCCGGTTTGAAAGATTGCCTGGATATTGTTTTCGACCGTCTGCTCATAGGTGTTGAACAAATTCGCCATCTGGCAAGTTGAAAGCCATAAATTGCCGTACTTCTTTTCATTTTTTGTTCATTTTTACTTGTTTGCAAAGATAATTTAATTAATTCTGAAAAGGATTACAGTCTGAAGGACAATATCGGACAGATGAGGGACTTGTGAGGGAAATCTGCGGGATAACATGACAAATAAAGAGTTGGTTATGAATATGCTTGCAGAACTATCAACGAAAGAAATTTCGGAAGTGACTGATCCGGAAACATTCAACGATCATATCAATATGGCTCAACAGGGAGGAAAATTGCCCATAATGCTCGTTTGGAACTGGAAGCGAAAACCGGCAAGAATGTAATCTCACCGCTGAATGCGAAAGATGGTATTATGCTCAAAAAGGATAATGGTGAGGAAAATTAAATCAGGAATAACATTTGCCAAGTAATTTTCGTTATATTTGTGAACAAATCTGTTGACAAATTATTATCTTTGCAGCATGAACAGCGCAGGAGAATATATAGATTCCCTTATCAAAGAGGGCGGGTACAAGCAATCGGAGATTGCGAGGGCTATCGGTGTGCAGCGTCAGGTGCTCAGTTATATCATTGCCGGACGGCGTGAATTGTCCATACCACTGGCTCTGAAACTGGAATCGTTCTTCAATTTGCCTGAAGGAAAACTTCTAAAAATGCAGACCGAGAACAGTATTCGCAACTACAAACAGCAGCTTGAAGAAGAGTTGGCAGACAGGTTGCTCAAAGCCAATGCTTTTTGGTCTTATGCAAATATGTCCGCAGAGAATATCCCTGATGAGGAATTGATCGAAAAAACTTTCATTTATTTAGATATGAAAGATATAGCCAGGCTTTTCGTGCTATACCCGAGGCAGTTTATCCGAAAGGTTTGGCGGGAGAAGATGGCTATTGCGGGCGACTATCTTTTCAATCTCAATGTGATGATTGCTCTCTACTATTTCGACATCAGGCAGCCGGAGAAATACCTCAAACGAATTGAGCAAGAACATATAAAACACTTATTGGATCATGCATAAAGGTATTACAGAAAAAATGGACGCCATTATCGAAAAAGTGGCAGCGATGGAGAGCATCAAACCCTATATTCTTGCGGGCGGGACTGCACTTGCAATGCAGATAGGGCATCGCAAAAGCGAGGATATGGACTTTATGATGTGGCGTAAATCAAAGGCCGAAAAGCCCGAAGTCAATTGGACTGCCATCGAAAAGGAGCTTAAAGAGAAGATCGGTGAGGTAGAGAGTTTCAATATGCTTGGCTTCGATCAGGTGGAGTTTGTTGTGGCAGGTGTTAAATTTTCATTCTATGTGAGTGATAATTTCTGCCCTGTATCAGAGTCGGTCGATTCTTGGTGGTACCACAGAAAAAGAAAGCAAAATGAAGTAAGCTCCTGAATTTCAATGAAATTCAGGAGTTTTTCTTTTAAAGACAATGCGGTTTACAAATTTTCGATAGAAAGGGATTTTTTTACATCATCAGCAAGTAAATTATTATTTAACCAAAATTTCCTCGGTTTCTTTTTTGTTTTCAAAAATTCTCTTTATATTTGCATCAAATTGTGTTTTACGATGATAGGGTATCTATTAACAAAACCCAAAAAATTAACAGATACGGAAAAATGAAACGAGCTATTATTATTGGAGCAACATCGGGGATTGGACAGGAAGTTGCTAAAAAACTGTTGTCCGAAGGTTGGCAATTGGGTATCGCCGGAAGACGTGAAAATGAGTTGAAAAACTTGCAGAAACTATCTCCCGAACAAATTTTCGTTCAAACAATTGATATAACGCAAGAAGATGCACCGCTGCATTTGCAGGAATTAATTACCCAAACCGGCGGAATGGATTTGTATTTCCACGCTTCCGGAATTGGCAATCAAAACATTGAATTGCAAACGGATATTGAATTGCGAACGGTAGAAACCAATGCTTTGGGTTTTGTACGGATGGTAACTGCCGCTTTTCAGTATTTTAGACAGCAGAACAACGGGCATTTGGCGGTAATTAGCTCTATCGCCGGAACGAAAGGATTGGGTTCCGCTCCGGCTTATTCAGCAACCAAGCGTTTTCAGAACACTTATATGGAAGCCTTGGCACAGTTGGCGTATATGGAGAAACTTGATATTCATTTTACCGATATTCGTCCCGGTTTTGTTGCAACGGCTTTTTTGAACGATGGCCATAAATATCCGATGCTGATGAGTTCCGAACGTGTGGCAAAGCATATTGTTCATGCGCTAAAGTGTCGCCAACGTGTAGCGATTATTGATGGACGTTACGCCTGCATGGTCTTTTTTTGGCGATTGATTCCACGTTGGCTTTGGGAACGACTACATATTTACTTGTAGGCATACCTGCTTCCTGATTTTGTATGAAAATTTAGAGACGGCTGAATATATGCACGTCAGTAAGTTACGCACTAACGTGGAAATCATTATATCACACGTTCCGTATCAACTCAACCAATTCATTCAGAGATATTTTAGCAGACATATCGCTGCCTTCGAGCAGGGTGTCGGCGAGGTCGCGCTTGGTGGCGTGGAGTTGTATGATTTTTTCCTCAATGGTGTTTTCTGCCACGAGTCGATAGATTGTAACCGGACGTTGCTGACCGATGCGGTGGGCGCGGTCGGAGGCTTGGTCTTCTACGGCGGGATTCCACCACGGGTCGAGGTGAATGACAAAATCGGCGGCGGTAAGATTCAAGCCTAATCCACCGGCTTTGAGGCTGATAAGGAAGAGTTCGCCTTCGCCGCTTTGGAATTTCCTGACATTTTCTTCGCGCTGGTGTTGAGGCGTGGAGCCGTCGAGATATTGATATTTAATTCCTTGTTTGTCAAGCTCTTTGCGAACAAGCGCGAGGTGCGTTACAAACTGGCTGAATACCAATGCGCGGTGTTTGTTTTCGCGCAATTCGCCGACAATATCGAGGAAAGTTGCCATTTTGGACGATGCAATGCCGATGGTACTGTCCACGAGCAAAGGGTTGCAACTTGCCTGCCTGAGTTTGGTGATTTCTGCCAATACCTGTAAATGTTTGGCGCCGGAATTGCTGTCTGAATGGCTCAGATTTTCGAGCGCTTGACGGCGCAGCGCTTCGTAAAACGCCATTTCTTCGTTTGAAAGGGTGATTTTTTTTACAATTTCAGTTTTGGGTGGAAGTTCTTCGAGCACAGCGGTTTTGGTGCGGCGCAGGATAAACGGCGCAATGAGTTTCTTGAGATATTTGTTCGATTTTTCGTCTGTATATTTTACAAAAGTATCGTTGAAATGTTGCAAAGAGCCGAGCAAGCCGGGGTTGATAAAATTGAACAGATTCCACAATTCGCCCAAATGGTTTTGAATGGGCGTACCGGTAAGCGCTATGCGAAAATGCGCTTTGAGTTGCATAGTGGCTTTGGAAGTCTTTGTGGCATAGTTTTTTATCACGTGCGCTTCGTCGAGCACGGCGGTAGCAAAGTCAGGCTCAGCCATCAGTTTTTCTTCCGATTGCAAAAGTCCATACGACACGAGCAAGACATCGCCTGCTTCGAGCGAGTTCAGCGTTTCTTTGCGGCTTTTCGTACCGGCGCCCAATGTTTTGATATGGAGCGTTGGCGCAAAACGCTGAATTTCGTTTATCCAGTTGCCGACCACCGACACGGGACAAACCACCAAAGCCGCTCCGAGCGCGGCGCGATTGAGCAAAATCGCCAAAGTTTGCACCGTTTTCCCCAAACCCATATCGTCTGCCAGACAGGCGCCGCCTTCCCAGGCCGACAGGCGCGTCATCCAGCGAAAACCTTCTTCCTGATAACTGCGAAGTTCGGCTTGCAAATTGGCGGGAACGGGCGTGTCTATCAATCGGGTATTTTCTATGTTTTTTCTGAAATCTTTCCACTGTTTGTCGGCTTTCAGGTCGGCGGTGTCGAAAAAATCGCCGAGCGCGACCGATGCAAATTTATTGAGCCGCAACTGGTCTTTTTCAGTCGTGGTAAACAGCCGCAATTCGTCCAACTGCTTTTTGAGTTCCTTGGTCAAAGCCAGAAATTCGCCGTCGCCCAATTCGATAAATTGTTTGTGCCCGGTGGCGGTGAGCGTCAGCAATTTTTGCAACGAAATAACCGTATTTTCATCCACTTTCAGTTCGCCATTGAGGTTAAACCAGTTGATTCCGCTTTTGATACTTACTTTCAGATTGCTTCCTTTTGCCGTGCCGCGCAACCTAAATCGTTCGCCTTCAGGCCATTCGGTTACACAAATATCGGTGTGATTGCGCAAAACATCAAGTAGATAGAGTGAATCAAGCGGCTCGTCGAACGACATTAAATCGTCGCTAAAATTCAGACTTTCAAGCCCTTGAATTTCGTCTAACAAAATATTTTCGTTGGCTTTTTCCTTTTCAAAATTGCGTTTCACCTGCAATTGTGTGTCTTTTTCGTTGGAAATCAATGCTTTGCCGCCTTTTCCCGCTTTGCAGTACGGCGGTCGGTCGCCAAAAGGTTTGACATAAAGTTCCGCCTTCAATCCATCGCCAAAAGGCAGCAACTGCACTCGAATACGCTCATCGGCAGGCACTTCGCGAATAGCGACTTGCGTATTTTCGGTGGCAACCAAATCGGAATGAACGCTCATTCCCTCTGCGCTGAAAGTACCAAGCAGAGCCACCAATTTTTCCTTGCCGTGTTCGGGAACAGTAATAAATTGCTCGTTGATAATTTGCAAAATCTGTTGCTGACGCGGCGTGAGTTCGTAAACCCGATAGCGCGTGTTGGTCTCTTTTTCTACAATAATCTTTTCTGCAAATTCTTTAATATCCGAAGTGAGGCGGTATTTATTCAATTCTTTTTTTATGGAAATAATGGGTTTCGCCTCCACAAATTCCACCGGTGTGTCGGTTGTCCCGTTCAAAAAAACGTAAGGGTGACCGATTAAAGCCGGAAAAACGCTTTTTTGAAATTCATAGTATGAGTCGTAGTAATTATTGTGAAAATACAGCGTTTTAGCAACCCGGAAATCCTGGTCGGTCATACCTTTGGCATCGCCGTTGAAAAATGTTTTGAGGGCAATATTTCTACCTGCCGACCAGCCTTTTGCCTGCCGGGTTTGCAGTACGGGCTGAATATCCCGGCTTTTGGGCGAAAAATAATACACTACCCGCGATGTATTTTCGGCAGTTTTTCCGGCGCTTTGGGCTTTGGTTGAAGCACTTTTTAGTCCCAAAAGCAGATTCAACGATTTTTCCCAATTTTCTTGGCGGACAATTTTTGACAGAACCGGCTGATAGTTTAATTTTTTGGAAAGCGTTTCATATAAATCGTTCATTTCGGCATCGTCAAACCACGATTTCATAGCAAAAAGCGCTTCATAAGCCAAAATCCAGCAGTCGGATTCGCAGGATTTTTGGGCAAGAATGAGCAGTTGGCTTGAACATTTTAATTTTTCGCCTGACAGATAGAGAATTAGAATTTGAATTAAAGAGAAAATTGTTGGGTCGTCATTCAAAATTTCATTTTTAATATTATCTATTCGCCCTGAATAAGACGATTTTTTTTGATTGAGTGCAAAGAAAACTACCGTAGCAAAAAAATTGGCATGACTAAATTCTCCATCGTGCTTTTGTATCCATGTGAAAATTTTCTGAAACACAGGCATAGATAATTGATTATCAACGCAAAATAAAGCAACGAGATAATAAAACGGCGCATATACGGAACTGAAAGCAAGCGGCGATTTATAGCCGTCTTTTGCTCGCGACGTCAATACTTTTTTGAATATTTTCAAGGATTCTTCGGCATTGCCGGTCATTAGTTCTACAATCGCCTGTTTTTCAATGGCGCTGTAATTATCCGGACTTGCATTGTTTACTGTTTCCGCAAAATTTCCCTGATAAAACGCCTGACTTTTGCGTATGGACAGGACGATTTTTTCAACATCAATTTTGCACGAAGCGCCCAAACGTTCTATCTGGCTGATAGTTTGCGAGGAGGGCACTAAATTGCCCAAATTGTGGTCGCAAATGCTGCCGAGTGTCGATTTCACAATTTCAGTATTTATCAAATGTAAAAACGGCGCATAACTTTCGTTTTGCAGTATCACGGCGCAGCAATCAGTCAGTTCGCTTGGGAAATATTTTAAGAATAAAGTTTCGTATTCGGCATATTGTTTTGGACTGTGGCAAAGCGTGTAGAGCAAATTTCGCAACGAAGGCAGGTATTGTTCTTTCCGGTCAAAATAATAATAAGTCGGGGTATCTTTTTTAATAATTTGCTGCCACAGCAACTGCATATCGTTGAGTTGCGGGCAAATATAAATCAGAAAATCAGGATTGACGGAAAAAGCCGGACGGGAATAAATGTTCCCCATCTTTACTAATCCGGCTTTTACGAATTTTTCAAGTATTTCCGTTATTATTTTTTGCACCATTGGAAATTTTGTGCGAATGTGCTGCTGCAAGTCGCTGATATCAATGGTTTTCGCATTCAGAGCAAGCGCTTTCAGGACAAATTGTTCCTGCTCGGTGAGGGCGTTGTAAAAGTTTATTTGGGAAGGTGTTATCATATTTTTGTATTTGTGTATATATTTTATCTAATTGCTATCGTTTTTATTATCATTTCACACATTGCTGCTTTGCTTATGTCCCGCAGGGACAACACTTTATTAACCGTATGCTTTAGCTTACGGACTGGCGACAACTCACTATCCCAAAAGTCCCGCAGGGACGACACTTGATCATCTGTTCCAATCACGTTCGTCGAAATCCAGACCCATTTCCTCGATAAATGCAATATATTCATCTTTAAATATTACTGTTTTATGGTGTTCTTGTTGATTAATTATATAATTGATTATCGTTTGTTTATCTTCCATACTTTTGGATAATGCGGCATATCCTTCGCCCCACGCTACAAAATTCTCAAATCCGTCTTTGGTTTTTATTATTTTACTTGAAGACCCTTTTAATGCTTGCATAAACTCCGACAAAGAGATTGTTGCAGGCATAGTAAAAAGCAAATGCACGTGGTCGGGCATCGAATTGATACGATACAGATAACCGCCTTTGTTTTTGATTATTCCCCACATTTCCTGATAGAGGAATTTTACTTTGTCATCTGTGGGCAGAGTTTGTTCGCTTGCTTTTGTACGAATAACTGCGTGGATTAGTAGATTGACGTAACTCATAATTTTATTGTATTAAGTGTCGTCCCTGCGGGACTTTGATAGTGTGCGACTTGCTTTGTCCGTAAGCTAAAGCATACGGTTAATAAAGTGTTGTCCCTGCGGGACAGTGCGTTGCGAAATACAAGTCCTGCCAACGCGATTTGCTGCATCACTTCGTGAGTGGCGTTGTCTTCTTCTTCTTTTGTTGTCGGCAAATATTGCGACAGCATATTTTTGAAAATTTGATTCATATCTTTTTTACAATGTTTTTAATTTCCAATACGCCTTCAAATATTTGTTGCATCGTTTCAAATCCCATTCGTCAAGTTGTTTGAAACGAGTTAAATCTAAATTATCGAGCAAATCATTTATTTTTACTTGAACAGCAACAGAATTTTTTGAAATTCTGTTGATAAAATGCTCATAATCTTCATTTTCACTTTCTTTGGTAACGCAACGCAAAACATCAATTATTTCTTTTGAAAAACCTTCTTTTTTAAGCGTTTCAAAAGTCCAGTTGGTGTCTTCTACAATATCGTGAAGTACGCCGCAGATTTTTTCTGTTTTCGTTTTTCCGCGCTGCATTACTCGCAAAGGGTGCAAAATATAATCTGCACCCGACTTGTCTTTTTGCCCTTTATGAGCATTGACGGCTATTTCTATTGCTCTTGCTAATGTTGACATATTTTTTTCCAGATATTTTTCACATATTCTACTGCATTTATTTTTTGCGGTTTGGCATTTTTTGCAGATAATTTTTCGCATAATTCTTTTGCATACCCACTTGCCGAAAAACCACCATTTTCAATAAATGGGTCTTCGCCAAACATACTCCATCCAGAGAATAATTCTTCGGCTGTTTTACAAGATTCATTACTCGCAGGAAAAAAACTTTCAACAATTTCACGGCATTTTGCTATTGCTTCTTCCTCTGTATCGTATTCGCCCGCTTTTGAGCGATACTCTTTGTCCATAAAATGGTAGTTATCATCTACCCAAACAATATATTTTTGCATATCTTTATTATTAATCTTATTAAAATTAAAGTTCAGACAATAGTTTCTCCAACATTCTCAATTCCCCCTTCTTCCTTCCCACCTCAGCACATTGCCTTAACCGATTGAAGGCGCAAATTAGGCGTGGTAACAATCTTGTCGCACAATGCCTTTTCGGGCGAGGCAATAAGAAATTTTATGCTCATTTTTTCCTGCAAAGTTACGATTTTTTTCAATTTACTTAATTCTAATTTTTTGCCCTTGTGAGCGGTTGATACTAAATTACAAAATTACATCTTTTTTTATTATTTCTCTAACCGTTTTTTGCACGCAAATAACGCGGATTTAAGGGATTTACGTGGATTTTTGCTGTGCTGAAAACGGGTTTGACATTTTAAAAATTAATTATGCAAAGTTACATTTTTTGATTGTAATTTTCGATATTTGCATAAATCCTACCTCTCCATGTAAAGTTTTTTACTTCTCCAAATTCGTCATAAAAAGTAAATCTGAATACGGCTTTCATTATGCCTTTTTGCCAACAGGTTTTATCTATTTTCAGACTTCCGCCTGTGCACGGATATGTCCAATCGGAATCGGGGGCGGGACTTGTCAATTCAACAGAAGGAAAACAGGTGTTTCCGACAATATCTATTTTCAGCGAATTGTAAGTTGAAACTCCGCTATTCGTAAAACATTCAATGCTGTCCTTATTCAGTTGCCGTGCATGAATGTACCAAAGAGAGTCGTGCCACTCGTCAATCACAATGGTGTAATAATGGTGCGTGGTGTCAACCAGCTGATAATAGCGTTGCAGGGAATCTTCCAAAATTCGTCCTTCGCTGTCCAGCATATTGTATGATTCTGACGGGCATAATCCGTCGCATATCAGCTGCCCGTATTCATTTCTGAAAATTGCCTCGCCGTAATTCCATAACTCGCTGAACGAAAAGTCGTCTTCGAGGTGGTCTGCCCATTCGATTGGAATTTCGCCCTTTGGGGTGCAGGCGATTAGGGCGATTGCGCTTAAAATGATTACTGCTTTTTTCATTGGATTATTATTTTAATTATTGTGTTATTTCCCGGTCATAAAATCCCTGTTTTTTGTTCCAAATTTTTTTCTTTCGCAGCAGTGAAGTCAGATATTTGTATGACGACACAGGCAATCGCGGTGTTTGCACCACTTACAGGGTTGTATATCAACGAAAAAACGTTATCGGCTTGCCTGTAATGTATTGTTCCCAATAATTTATACATATCATTTATTCGGAAGATACCACCCGTCTTTTTCATCCCAGCTTAAATCCGTATCATCCATATGTACAAACCATTCTGCGTCTTTTACATGGTTTCTTATTTCAGTTAAACATTTAGCCCAATATACACATGCCTCATAGGTACGCATCGGGTTTATTGACATCGGCAATCCGGTTGAACCACTAAATATTACTTTCGGCTCTTCAGGATCATAATCATAAATACAAAAATCCTCACCGCCTTTAATTTTCTTTTTACCGTCATATTTTTTTACAATATTTTCAATTGCTTTATTTTCATCATCGGTTAAAGGATAATTCCTCTCCGCAGTATAATAAATTGACATTCCCATTTTTTTAATCTCCTTTTAATTTAAAATTTATAAAATATGTTTTTGTAAAATTATTTTTTTTAATTTTTCCCTTTTACGGATTTTTCAATACTTTTTATTGTTTCCAAATACGCTGTTTCCACGTCTGAGAGCGTTTTTTGCTGATATTTTTTGTATTCGGTTTTGGCTTTTTCAATTGCCTGTTCGTGCGAAACTTTGCCCGCATTTTGCAGCAGTTTTTCACCTGTGGAAGTCAAAATATTATCAAGGTGCGTTGCCCAATCTTTCATTGTCATCGGGTTTTCGCGCTCTGCTTGACGTTCGGCAAAATCAAGATAACCCGAAACAATCTGATTTAATGCCCGAAGTTCTTTTTCGGACAAATAATTTTTCGCAACAACGGCATCGGACAAATGAGGACGGTTGCCTTCAAAAGTCGTCAATCCCATAAATTCTTTTTCGGCATCGGCGCGACTGTAAATCACTTCTGCGGCGGTATGCTCGTGAACGGCATAGTGGATTTTGTTTTGCACTTTTTTAAAAAATTCAACAGAAATATCATTTTTAGGATCGTAATCAATGCTTGTAGCATAAATATCAAGCACTTGACGGTAAAAAATCTTTTCGCTGCTGCGAATGTCGCGAATCCGTTCGATTAATTCTTTCCAATAACCGCCGCCTGCCTGTTTCAGCCGCTTGTCGTCCATTGTAAAGCCCTTTTCAATGTATTCGTGAAGCCGCGCCGTAGCCCATTTTCTGAAAATAGTGGCAATGCGCGACTGAACGCGATAACCAACTGCCAAAATCACATCAAGATTAAAACAGGGTAACTCCCTTTTCACCTGACGGTTGCCTTCGGTGCGAACTTGTCGGAAATTCCGACAGGTTGCCTCTTTGTCCAATTCGCCCTCTGTGTAAATGTGGTCGATATGTTCCACTACATTGGTACGCGAAGTTTGGAACAAGTCCGCGATTCGCTGCTGCGAAAGCCAAACTGTTTCATCGCTCAAATGCACCTCTATTTGAGGCGTATTATCGGCTGTTTGATAGATTACAATTTCGTCCTGTTTATTGATTTTCTGTTTACTCATCTCTTTGTTTTTTTAATGGGTTTGACATCTTATAAAATTAATATTTTTGTTAATCAAACTGCTGACCTTCCTGCCATTCTTTCACATTATAAAAAGCAACGCCTTCGGGATTGGTTGCCATTATAGCATCTACTACCGATTTATGAAAAAATTGTTTGACACCATTTTCTTTCAGATAAAAAATTAAACGTTCTTCCAATGGAATGGTCTTTAAAAAATCTTCATTCAAAACCACTTTTTTTAATGGAGAAGCAACTTCAATAAAATCGAGCCACGTATAAATGGACTTTTCACGGTCTAATGCGGGATAGCTATTTATAATATGGATATACCAATAATTTTCGTAGGTTTCGCCTTTTTTTCCTCTGATTACCGCTGGAATTAACTGTATTCCTTTGACATTCATATTATCCAATACATCAAAAATCTTTTTTGAGATAACAGATTTCGGTTGTGAATGATAATCCGCCATTTTTGGCTTTCGCGGAATGGGTTTTCCGAAACAAAATGCCATTGTTTCGGGATTTTCAATGTACTCCTTTTTTCGCAAATAAGGAGGACAATCGTTATCGGCTATCAATAACGGGTGCTGCGGGTTGTTTGCCCTGCCAATAAAATAATACTCAAATTCGTTTTCCATTTTTTTAATCTCTTTTTAATTAATCATTTATATTAAAATTTATTTTTACAAAGTTACGTATTTTTTTTAATTATTTATTTTTATTTCAATCGTTTCATCAAATTTTGATTATCCAACAACGACCGCATTTGCGTAATGGCAGTGCCGTTAAGTTGCAACAATCGCTCGCTTTGCGGAAGTCCCTGCCGAATAAGCAGCGCATTGATACTTTCCATATTCGACAACACAACCAACTGTTCCAATGTGGCAAGGTCGCGAATATTTCCTTTGTTGTCGGGATTTTCGCTGCGCCATTGTGCTGCCGTTTTGCCGAACAGAGCCACGTTTAACAAATCGGCTTCGTTGGCGTAAATGAAACTCGCTTGTTCTTTGGTTATAACAGCGGGAATTATCTGTTCCTTAATGGCGTCAGTGTGAATACGGTAGTTGATTTTCGACAACGTGCGCTGTAAATTCCATTCTAATGACAAGCGTTGTTGTTCGTCTTGTTTTAATCGGTCAAACTCGCTGATAAGATAGTATTTGAACTCTGGGCTAAGCCACGAGGCGAATTCAAAGGCAATGTTGCGGTGTGCAAATGTACCACCACCATAACGTCCTGATTTTGAAATAATACCTGTCGCATTCGTCTTTTCAATCCATTGTTTGGGCGAAAGCGCAAAACCTGTTTCGGTCATCATCATTTTAACCTCACGGAATCCCGTTAGGTTAAAATTGGGGTTATTCATTCTTTCCCATATTCCCATAAAATTAACAGAGAAAACGGTGCTCATCCAGTGCGAAATCACGACAGCAGGAATTTCGCTGTTTTTGAATTTCGCCATATCGGTCAGCGAAATATACTTGTCTTCGCGTTGCGAGTAAAGCGTTACTTCCGTTCCCTGAACGATTATTGTTTTTTTTTTGCCCATATAATTTAAAATTTATAAAATATGTTTTTGTTAATCAAACTGCTGACCTTCCTGCCATTCTTTCACATTATAAAAAGCAACGCCTTCGGGATTGGTTGCCATTATAGCATCTACTACCGATTTATGAAATAATTGTTTAACACCATTTTCTTTCAGATAAAAAACTAAACGCTCTTCCAATGGAATGGTCTTTAAAAAATCTTCATTCAAAACCACTTTTTTTAATGGAGAAGCAACTTCAATAAAATCGTCCCAAGTATAAATGGACTTTTCACGGTCTAATGCGGGATAGCGATTTATAATATGAATATACCAATAATTTTCGTAGATTTCATCATTCTTTCCTCTGATTACCGATGGAATTAACTGTATTCCTTTGACATTCATATTATCCAATACATCAAAAATCTTTTTTGAGATAACAGATTTCGGTGTAGAATGATAATCCGCCATTTTAGGCTTTCGCGGAACAGGTTTTCCTAAACGATAAGACATTGGCTGGGGATTTTCAATTCGGACTTTCTCGTATGAATACGGAGGACAATCGGAATATTCTGTTAACAACGGGTGCTGCGGGTTGTTTGCCCTGCCAATAAAATAATACTCAAATTCGTTTTCCATTTTTTTAATCTTCTTTTAATTTAAAATTTATAAAATATGTTTTTGTTAATTAAACTGCTGACCTTCGTGCCATTCTTTCACATTATAAAAAGCAACGCCTTCGGGATTGGTTGCCATTATAGCATCTACTACCGATTTATGAAAAAATTGTTCCATCCCATCTTCTGCTAAATAAAAGACCAACCGTTCCTCTAATGGTATTGTTTTTAAAAAATCCTCGTTTAGAACAATTTTTTCAAAAGATAAAACAAACCCAAGATTACTCCACTCGCATTTTGAGTTTTCTTTATCAATTGCAGAATAATAATTTGTAATATGAATATACCAATAATTTTCATAGATTTCATCATTCTTTCCTCTGATTACCGCTGGAATTAACTGTATTCCTTTGACATTCAAGTTATCCAATACATCAAAAATCTTTTTTGAGATAACAGATTTCGGTGCAGAATGATAATCCACCATTTTAGGTTTTCGCGGAACAGGTTTTCCTAAACGATAAGACATTGGCTGGGGATTTTCAATTCGGACTTTCTCGTATGAATACGGAGGACAATCGGAATATTCTGTTAACAATGGGTGTTGCGGGTTGTTTGCCCTGCCAATAAAATAATACTCAAATTCGTTTTCCATTTTTTTATTCTCTTTTTAATTTAAAATTTATAAAATATGTTTTAATTGTCAAACTGCTGACCTTCCTGCCATTCTTTCACATTATAAAAAGCAACTCCTTCGGGATTGGTTGCCATTATAGCATCTACTACCGATTTATGAAAAAATGCCTTAACTCTGTATTCTGGCATCCGAAAAATAAGACGTTCGTCGAGCGGAATAGCTTTCAATTTTTCCTCATCCAGAACAAGTTTGTCTAAAGCCCGAATTTTCCCTAATGTATTCCACTCACATTCTGAGTTTTCTTTGTCAATTACAGAATAATGATTTATAATATGAATATACCAATAATCTTTATAGATTTCATCATTCTTTCCTCTGATTATCGCTGGAATTAACTGTATTCCTTTGACATTCATATTATCCAATACATCAAAAATCTTTTTTGAGATAACAGACTCTGGTGCAGAATGATAATCCACCATTTTAGGCTTTCGCGGAACAGGTTTTCCTAAACGATAAGACATTTGACTTGGATTTTCAATGCGACTCTTTTCCCACGAGTACGGAGGACAATCGGAATCTTCTGTTAACAATGGGTGCTGCGGGTTGTTTGCCCTGCCAATAAAATAATACTCAAATTCGTTTTCCATTTTTTTAATCTCCTTTAATTTAATCATTTATATTAAAATTTATTTTTACAAAGTTACGTATTTTTTGTTTTAATCAACTATTTTTCAACAATTCCTCTGCCGACATTTCCATTTTTGTCTGAATCTGGATTTTTTTGATTTTAGGATTAGCTGGATTGTATTTTGGATTATATACTTGTTTAACCACTACAAATACAATTGCGCCTGCTACAAGAAAAAACAAACCTGCGTACAAATCGAATTTCGTATTTTCTTCTTCTATTGCGCTTGCTAAATCCAAATAATTTGTTGTTCCCTGTGCAACGTAAAAGACCATTACTTTATTATTGGGCAATAATTTAGGTATGTGTTCTATTGCAATAGCCAAACGCAAGGTATCGCCACGCTTTACCGTGTTTTCAAATGCTGTTTGGTAGAAAGAATCAACCCAGTCGGCGGGTATCTGAAACTAAGAACCAACAGACTTTTTGATTTTTCCATTGGGATTTTATTTGTTATTTCAATTTATTACAAACAGGGCATTTCCACAGGCGTTTCATAAATTTAAGATTATTGGGATTGTTTCTTATAAACTTGTTTGCTGCACGAAAAGCCAAAATATACGCAGCCAAAATGATAATTCCTAACAATGCAATGAGTGATTTTATCAATGTATTTTTCGCTTCAACAGTTTCTTTCAGTAGCCATACAAGTGCAACGGTAAAAAACAGAATGGATATTAAATAAGCCAAGAATACCCAAACTTTCAGCGTTGACGGCAATATTGTTTTGCAAGTTGGACATTCTCCAATTGCAAAATTACCTTTTCCAATGATATATAGCATAAATGAAGAAATTTCATCCGCATCGGATTGGCTATATTCACGAATTTTCTTTTTATAATAGAGAATTGTTATTCCATTTAGCAGCCAATATATTAAAAGGCTGAACGTTATAAGTATAATTGCTATGTATGCTACTGCTATTATTATTTTCATTCTTTATTTTTTTAAGTTATTCATTTTAAGACAGATATTTTCGATTTGTGCGAGAGATAATATTCCAAAAGTTTTTTGTATTCGGCTGATTCGTCCGCATAGCCCTGGTCTTCCCATTCATTCCATTCTTCGTCGGGTTCGGTATCTCCAATTTTGCGTGTTTTCACAAGATAGCGATTGTTTTGTTCGGGAATAAAATGAGCGCACTCTACGCTTCTGATTTCTTGTTTAATACTGAGTGACACGAGTGATTGCTCGTATTGTATGTAAAAATCTCCGTTTCCGATATTTTTGTATGATTTTTCATCTTTTGCTATGGCAAGCAAAAATACGGTCATACCTCCCTTACGAAGTACGCACAGGGCTTGCTGTCCCGATATTTCTTTGTATTCGCTGATTAGTTGTTTTTCTGCTATCGATTTGGCTTTGATTTTTGGGTGAAAACCTGTCAAATTACAGATAATTACAACTACGGGTATGAAAAAGAAAAACAGGCAAATTCCAGACAAAATCGTTTTTTCCTTGCATAAGGCAATGACAGAGCAGGTAATCCCGCCTGTTATCAGAATGACTTCTACGATTGTACCTGTTAAGACAAAGTATGCCAATGCGTGACTCAAATGTTTGTTGCCCAGTTCCATCATCAGTACAAAAAGAATGATTGCAGCCAAAAGCAACAGGCAGGATATTTTAGTCATTTTTTATTCTCCTGTAATTTAAAATTTATAAAATATGCGTTTGTAAAATTAATATTTATAACTAATGCCATTATACCATTTTTCTATTGGAATAAATACAATTCCCTGTGGTTCAACTGACATAATCAAATCGACAATAGATTTGTGATATAATACATAAGCCGAGTTTTCTCTGGAAACAAAAACCAACCTTTCTTTCAGTGGTGTTTTTGACATCAAATCCTTGTCTAAGACCATCGAGTCTATCATATCCCAACGCCCATCTTCATCAATTTCTCCTTCTCTTTCCGATTTTTCCGGATCTAAAAAAGCATATTCCTGATAGACATTTGCAATCCAATAATCGGTATATACTTCTCCCTTTTTACCCTCAATTACGGCAGGTACCCATTGCAAGCCTTTAATGTCTTTTGTTTTCAAAACATCATAAATTTTTTTTGAAAAAACTTCCCTGCCATCTAAATCATGATAGTCCACCATAACAGGTTTTCGTGGTATAGGAGTTGCATAACACAAATACGAGATTTTGTCGTCTTCCGCTTTTTCCATATCAATTATGAATTCTTCTCCATCAGGATCAACATCATAATCAAAACCTAATAAAGGTGAAGTAAAAGAATTATCACTTTCCACCATGTAATAATCAAATTCGTTTTCCATTTTTTATTCTTTAATTTAAAATTTATAAAATATGTTTTTGTAAAATTAATATTTTGTTGCTTAAAATTCATATTCTTTATTTTTTTGCACGCGGATAACGCGGATTTAAGGGATTTGCGCAGATTGTTTATTTAATTTCTATCAAATAAAAATTATCCTTTTCACCTAAAAAATCGAGACGTTTTTCGGTTTCACATTCATAATATTTCTGTAAATAATCTGTAAATATTTCTTCAAATTCACAATCATCAGCAATATTTGGCTCGTCAAAGTATTCGGGCAAATCTTCGCCTGCTTCTCTGAAATTGTCAATTACTGTAGCAAACAGATTTACAAATTCTTCTTCATTTTGAGGAACTTTTACTTTAATAATTTTATTCATTTTCTTTCCTTGTTTACCCTTTGGGGCGGTTGATATTTTATTTTTAATCTCATCTCGGTATTTTTTTAACTTTTATTCTATTCAGGATTGTTTAAAAACTTTTTTTGTATATCTGCATCATCAATCAACTCTATTTTTTGTTCAAAACTCGTTTTTACAGGCACTAACATTTGCTATTCCCAATCTGTTTCATATTCATGGTTTTTGTCTCTGACGGTTTGCAGACGTTCACTTTCTCACGACGTGGTTTTGTATTTTTCTATTATGACCCCAACCACAAAGGCAATATATACCAGAATGACAAATGAAATTATGCTAAAAATTATTGCTATTTTAATCATATTTGTATTTTTTTGTTTGTTGGACATCTTTGTTTATCATTCCTTTAAAACTCCACCTCATAAACCCGCGCAATTAATGACAAGATATGATTACACCTTTCCGAAAATCGTTTCGGATTTCGTTCAATTAAATGATTCAAAATCAATTTTAAAACGCCTGTATCATAAGCCTTGTTTTTTATCACGGATTCTTGCAATGATGCATAATAATCATCATTATTTATAATCCGCAATATCAATATGTCTGCCCAATCTAAAGCATGAGGGTTCATTAATT
>BNXY01000025.1 GCA_025999935.1 Bacteroidia bacterium
TTTCCGAATAAACGGCTCTTGGGACGGGCAATGTCGCGATTGTCCGTTCCTGGAGCTGCAAATTTTCCAAAAGCCATCTGTTTGCACATACCATCCAAGTAATAATCTGTCAAATGTTGTAATGATTTTTCTGAGAATTGATACCGTGTTCCGGCTACTTTGGCCGCCCACTCGGCAAAGGCTTCTGCATAATCCGCTCCATAAGATAATGTATTGTTTACCCGGTCTGTCCGGTGATGGAAGCTATAATCTTGTTGCATACCTCTTTCGGTGTTGGATACAAATTTTATTTCGCTTTCAATCTCCTTGATTAACATCTCGAACTGTGCAATATCGCGTTTATACAAGGCATTTTTTGCCTGAATACCGATAATTTTAATTCTATCTCCGCCGGGACGCGCTCCCCATGCGTTGATGTTAGCTCGAAAAGTAATTGCCGAGGTTTTATTAATCTGTTCTTTTGTAAGGTCTGTGTCCATAATCAACAATACAGAAGTTAAAGCCATTGGAGTGCCGATTTCGTTGTTCCACCAGTTTTCGCAGATGAAATCATGCTTTAACCAAAAATCAAGCGACAGAGATATTGCTTTCTTCAATTCTTTATTACTTTTCAGTTTCGACTCTTTCTTTTTGTATGCTAAACTCATCTGAGAAAGATTAGTCAAATGCCTCGTGTGCTGAAAAGCAATGCGGGAGGTATCCACATAATCAATCCCCGGCCAACTTCCATCCGGCTTCAGGGAGACACATAAATTCCGAACAAACGTTTCATTAACCGGCGGGGCTAAAAGTTCGGAAATAAAATTCTTCCGGAGAAATTCAATATCCGGATTGGTATTTGCCTTTGCCGTATATATAAAAACAACAAAGGCAAATGTAATAAAAAAGGTGCGTTTCATAAGGAAAAGAATGTATAAAATTAAGATTTCACAGCTTTCTCAATCTCCTCCGTCGTCACGGGCAATCGTTTTTCGTAAACCAACCGGCAGCCGTTTTCAGTAATCAAAATATCGTCTTCCAGCCGGATGCCTCCGAAATCGTAATAATCTTTCAATTTGTCAAAATTAATAAATTCGGTATTTATCTTTTCTGCTTTCCATTTGTCTATCAGTTGAGGAACGAAATAAATGCCCGGTTCAACCGTCAACACATGTCCGGGCTCCAAACGTTTGCCGAATCGGAGGCTTTTGTAACCGAACAAGGTATCTCGTTGAATCTCATCGTCGTAACCTACTAAGGTTTCACCAAGATTTTCCATATCATGTACGTCCAAACCCATCGCGTGACCCAATCCGTGCGGCATAAATAGCGCCGGTGCGCCTGCATTGAGGGCTTCTTCCGTATCGCCTTTCGTCAATCCCAAATCCCGTAAACCTTCAAACACAACCTTGTAGGCATTGCGATGAACACTCTTGTAAGTGATTCGGGGTTTTGCCAAAGCAATGGAATCGTTCAGGGCTTTGGCTACAATGTTGTGGATGTCTTTCTGTTTTTGGGAATATTCGCCGCCCACAGCCGTTGTCCGGGTAAAATCGGATGCATAATAATTGACATTTTCCGCACCGGCATCGCAAAGCATCAGCCGACCGGGTTCCAAAATGCCGCTGTGGTCGTGGTTGTGCAGCGTTTGGCCGTTCATCGATAAAATTGTTGGAAACGAAACGCGGGTTCCTTTTGAAATCGCCAAGCCTTCAATCATCCCGGCTATTTCCCGTTCGGAAACGCCCGGTTGACACATTTTCATGGCGACAATGTGCATCGCATAACCCGTTTCTCCGGCATCTTCCAATTCTATTAATTCTTCGGGCGACTTTATCAATCGCATTTTAATAATCGCTTTTGTCAATTCGACGGAAAATCCGGTGGCGATCGCATCCGGTTTTTCGCCCAATAATTCGCTTAAAATTAAAATATTACGATAACGATACGGTTTCAGGTAATGCAGTTTTTGAGGTGTCGTTATCAATTTGGACAATTGAGAAAAAGGCAGAACCGTTTCGATTCCCACTTTAGCAGCCCGGTCTTTCAACGAAGGAAGATTGCCCATCCAAATAATATCGTCGATGGTCAATTCATCGCCCAATAAATACTCCTTATCGTTTTCTATATCCAAGATATAAGCCAAATTAGGCGTATCAAGTCCCACATAATAGATAAACGAACTGTCTTGCCGGAAAGCATAGGCATTATCGGCATAATTAACGGAGGCTTCTCCGTTTCCCAACAACAACAACAGACCTGATTTCACTGATTTTTTCAGTTCTTCCCTTCTTTCGATGTAAATTTCTTTGTTAAACATAATGTATGGTATTTAGAATTTTGTTTGAAATACATTTCAAAGGGTAAAGTTATAATATTCTCTTGAAAAAAGCCTATCTTTGCAAAATAAAATTAATTTATCATGCATAAATCGTATATAAAAGGTATTAAAAATATTGTATTTGACTTGGGCGGCGTAATAATTACCTTGGACCGGTCGGAAGCTGTTCGCCGTTTCGTAGAAGCCGGTTTAGAAAATGCGGAAGAATTATTGGATGCCTATCATCAAAAAGGAATTTTTCTTGAATTGGAAGAAGGTAAATTATCGCAAAAGGATTTTTATGAAGCCGTCCGCAAAGAAGCCGGCAAAAACATTTCCGACGAAGCGATTGATTACGGCTGGTTGGGGTTTTTGAAGGAAGTGCCCGAATACAAACTGAAAATGTTGGAAGATTTACGAAAAGATTACCATGTTTATCTGTTAAGCAATACCAATCCGGTCATTTTCGGATGGGCGCTTACACCTGCTTTTTCGCAACAAGGCAAAAGTATCGACCGGTTTTTCGATAAAATGTACACTTCATATCAAATCGGTTACACGAAGCCGGCCTCGGAAATTTACAATTTCATGCTCAAAGATTCCGGCATGATTCCATCCGAAACACTGTTTATCGACGACGGGAAAGCCAATATCGAAATGGGCGAAAAATTGGGTATGAAAACGTATTTGGCGAAGAATGGCGAAGATTTTCGGTGGATCTTTGAAAAGTAAATAAATGTTTGGAATATACTTGTATTCCATTCAATACGGTGTACGACAAATTTCCCAATTAGTGTTTAACGATTATCGGTAGATGTCTCCATGCGCCTCCTCGTTCCTCGTTGGCTTAGTTGACATGACGATAAAACGTTGATATGTGGGTGGAGGGGGAAGAAACGGAATATATAGCATCGTCTCCGCTCATGATGAAACGCTTGCGCAATGCCGAAAACAACATGAATTCAGGGAAAGGCGTTAAAATAAATATAGACGAATTATAATGGATATCACGTTTTCGCCCGAAGCGCAAGAAGACGTTTATATTTTAGCATTGCGATACCATTATTCTAAAAAGTAAGAAAAAAAACCTGCATTAAGCACTACTCGTTGCACAATGAGTAGCTACTCATTTTTGAACGCTTGCTTATACTTTTGTATATTTTGAATTGGCTCATAACCCACTAAAAATCAATTACATTTTTTACTTTTTCGACTATTTCTTTCAACTTACGACTTTTATTCGTATCTTTGCCACTTACTTTGGTATAATCAAAATATGAAAAAGACATTTGTATCTTTATTCTGGACGGTTTTGTTAGCCGTTCCTTCTTGGGCTTGTACGAATCTATTAGTAGGCAAAGCCGCATCCATAGACGGTTCCACAATGGTTACCTATTCCGCCGACTCTTACGCATTGTACGGCGAACTCTATCATTGGCCGGCAGCCGATTATCCGGCCGGGACTTGGTTGGATGTCCGCGAATGGGATAGCAATAAATACCTTGGAAAGATTCCACAGGTTGCCCATACCTACAACGTGGTTGGAAACATGAACGAACACCAATTGTGCATCGGAGAAACCACCTTCGGCGGACGCCACGAGTTGGAAGATTCCACCGGAATTATTGATTATGGAAGTTTGATATATATTACGCTTCAAAGAGCGAAAACGGCTAAAGAAGCCATCCGAATTATGACCGATTTGGTAGCGGAATACGGCTATTACAGCGGCGGCGAATCTTTTTCGATTGTCGATAAAGAAGAAGTCTGGATAATGGAAATGATTGGGAAAGGCGTTGGAAACAAAGGCGCCGTTTGGGTAGCCATTCGCATTCCGGACGATTGTATCGCCGCTCATGCCAATCAATCGCGCATCCGCCAATTTCCTTTGAACGATAAAGCCAACTGCATTTATTCAAAAGACGTCATTTCTTTTGCCCGCCAAAAAGGCTATTTCAAAGGCAATGACAAAGATTTTAGTTTTGCCGACACTTACAATCCCTTGGATTGGGGTGGCTTGCGTTCCTGCGACGCCCGCGTGTGGAGTTTTTTCAACCAATATACCGACAATGCCGCCCAATGGCTGCCGTATATATTAGGAGAAAAATCCGCCCCGATGCCTTTGTACGTAAAACCCAACCGGAAGTTAGGCGTTAAAGATTTGATGACTTCCATGCGCGATCATTACGAAGGAACGGCTTTAGACCCCACTTTGGATATAGCGGCAGGCCCCTTCCATTCGCCTTACCGCTTCCATCCCTTGTCATTTGAATTAGACGGCGAAAAATACGGTTTTGAACGCCCGACTTCCACCCAACAAACCGGTTTCACTTTTGTGGGACAAATGCGGAATTATCTGCCCGACGAAGTGGGCGGCGTTTTCTGGTTTGGCGTGGACGACGCCCGCTTTACGGTTTATACGCCGATGTATCCTTGCATGACTAAAATTCCGGAATCTTACCGGGTCGGCAACGGCGATTTCAATCATTTCTCGTGGACTTCGGCTTTTTGGATTCACAATTGGGTGGCCAATATGGCTTATGCCCGCTACGGCCAAATGCTTACAGATGCAGTAACAATTCAGGATAAATTGGAAAACGGATACCTCAAAGAGCAAAAGCAAATCGAACAAAAAGCGTCCGATTTATTGAAAACCAATAAATCCCAAGCGGTTACATTCCTGACGGATTACAGCGCCTCAGTTGCTCAAACAGCATTCGACGAATGGAAATCATTGGGCGAATACATGATTGTCAAATACATGGACGGCACGGTTAAAAAAGAAAAAGACGGAAAATTTATCACGAACGAATACGGCGGTTCTCAATATCCCAATCGTCCCAAATTTGACGAAAAATACTTGCGAACACTTGTAAAGGAAAAAGGAGAATGGCTGAAACAAAAAGAACTCAATTAAATTAGATATTATGAATGATGACAATTTATTAAAACAAGTCAGCGCAAAAGCCCAAGCATGGTTAGCGCCCGAATACGATGCGGAAACCCGCAAAAAGGTGCAAGAATTATTAGACATAGAAGACTCAACTGATTTGGTGGAAGCTTTTTACAAAGATTTGGAATTTGGAACCGGCGGCCTCCGCGGAATCATGGGCGTAGGCTCCAACCGGATGAATAAATATACGGTGGGTGCAGCTACCCAGGGATTGGCCAATTATCTGAAAAAAGAATTTGCTTCCCTCCCCGAAATCAGTGTGGTAATTGGTCACGATTGCCGGAACAACAGCCGCCTGTTTGCCGAAATATCCGCCGATATTTTTTCCGCAAACGGGATAAAAGCCTATCTTTTTCCCGACTTGCGCCCGACACCCGAAATCAGTTACGCCATTCGCAAGTTGGGTTGCCAGAGCGGAATTGTAATTACCGCTTCCCACAATCCGAAAGAATACAACGGCTACAAAGCTTATTGGGACGACGGCGCTCAAGTGATTGCTCCGCACGACCACAGCATCATTGCCGAAGTCAATCATATCTCGTCGGTAAAAGAAATCAATTTCAAGAAAAATCCGGCGCTGATACAGTTGTTAGACAAAACCATCGACGAACAATTTATTGCGGATTTATTGACGATTTCCATTTCTCCGGAAGCCATTGTC
The DNA here is from genome assembly GCA_025999935.1 of Bacteroidia bacterium. Classification (GTDB taxonomy): domain Bacteria; phylum Bacteroidota; class Bacteroidia; order Bacteroidales; family Azobacteroidaceae; genus Azobacteroides. The sequence goes on from BNXY01000025.1 coordinate 5,914, forward strand.
CGCCACAAAGACATTAAAATCGTATATACCCCGATTCATGGCTCCGGTATCACTTTGATTCCGGATGCTTTGAATAAACTCGGATTTACCAATATCATCCATGTTCCCGAACAGGACGTAATCAGCGGCGATTTTCCAACCGTTGTATCCCCGAATCCCGAAGAAGCCGCCGCTTTGAAAATGGCGGTCGAAAAAGCCATCGCAACCGGAGCCGATTTGGTTATGGCTTCCGACCCCGACGCCGACCGCGTAGGCGCTGCCGTTCGCAACAATGAAGGCGAATTTGTATTGCTAAACGGAAACCAAACTTTGCTGATTTTCCTCTATTATCTGATTACCCGTTGGCAGGAATCCGGCAAATTGCAGGGAAATGAATACGTGGTAAAAACCATTGTTTCAACGGAATTGGTAAAAGAAATCGCAAAAAAGAACGGCGTTAAATTGTATGACTGCTATACCGGTTTCAAATGGATTGCCGACGTGATGCGCAAAAATGAAAACAAGAAAACCTATATCGGCGGCGGAGAAGAAAGTTACGGTTTTCTGGCGGAAAATTTTGTCCGCGACAAAGACGCCGTTTCTGCGTGTATGCTATTGGCCGAAATCGCTGCATGGACAGCCGATAAGGGTAAAACCATCTATCAATTGTTGCAGGATATTTATGTAGAATACGGCTACTCGAAAGAGAAAGGTATCTCGGTGGTAAAACAAGGAAAATCGGGTGCAGAAGAAATTGAAGCCATGATGAAAAATTTCCGGGAAAATCCGATAACGGAATTGGCCGGTTCGAAAGTTATTTTCATCAAAGACTTTGCCAAACTGACCGGGAAAGACCTCATTGAAAAGGAAATCGTTTCTTTGAATATGCCGACCACATCCAATGTGTTGCAGTATTTTTCCGAAGATGGCACCAAAGTTTCCATCCGTCCTTCCGGCACAGAACCCAAAATTAAATTCTACATCGAAATTCATAGCAAAGTGGATGCTTTGGAAGAATTGCAAGCGGCGGAAATTGCCGCTGAAGAGAAAGTCCGGGAAGTCTGTAAATCATTAGGTATATAATAAAAATGAAGGCAAAAACGATTGAAAAATTTAGCGGGTTTACACCGGAAACATTCCGGTTCTTCAACGATTTGAAGGAAAATAATTACAAACCATGGTTTGATGAACATAAACCGGTCTATGAGTTAGAAGTTAGGCAACCGCTTAAAGCATTGGTGCTTGCTTTGACTCCGGCTTTTTATGCCATCGACCCTCAAATGAATTTCAATCCAAGCAAAATTATTTCAAGAATCTATCGCGACATCCGCTTTTCGAACGATAAATCGCCTTACAAAACCCATCTGTGGTTCACTTTCCAAAGAATCGTACAGCAATGGGAAAATTTTCCGGGGTTTTATGGAGAAATCAGCGAAAACGGCTATCAATACGGAATGGGACTGTTTATGGCCAAGAAAAAAGTCATGGATGATTTTCGGTCAAAAATCGAATACGACTCGGAACATTTCAAAGCGATTACCGAAGATTTGATTGGCAAACACGGATATATTATCGGCGGAGAACCCTATAAGCGGCCTTTAAATAACGACTTGCCGGAATATTTCCAAGCTTGGATACAAGTAAAAAGTCTTTACTTGTACAAGAATTTTCCGGTTGGGGAAGAAATGTTTCGAGAAGATTTTGCCCAACGATTAGCCGATGAATTTACCCTGTTGCAACCATTGTACGACTTTATGGTTGATGTTTGTGATTAAAGAATAAAAAAAATAAAATTATGAAACGTATATCGCTATTTTTAGTTTCACTTTTGGCATGTACTTCGCTGTTTGCAGACGAAGGTATGTGGATGCTCAACAAATTGAAAGCAGACAATTGGGCAAGGATGAAAGAATTGGGTTTTACCCTGAGTCCCGAACAATTATACGACACCATCCAACCTTCGTTGAAAGATGCAGTCATTCATTTTGGCGGCGGATGCACCGGAATTACCGTATCGGACAAAGGTTTGATATTTACCAATCACCATTGCGGTTATAGCGCGATTCAATCGCAAAGTTCCGTAGGAAAAGACTATTTACGGGATGGCTTTGTCGCCAAGACCTTAGAAGATGAAATTCCCATTCCGGGTTTATCTGTCCGCTACCTGTTGAAAACCATTGATGTAACGCCGGAAATTCTTGCCGGATTAAAAGACGTTTCGGATGAACAGAAACGTAACCAAATAATCAGTGAGGCTGCTCGAAAAATTCAAAGGCAATATTCCGATTCAATTCACGCCGTCGAAGCGGTAGTAAGTTCTTATTTTGCCGGTAACGCTTACTATTTGAATGTATATGAAAGATTGACCGATGTTCGTTTGGTCTTCGCCCCTCCCTCTTCCATCGGAAAATTCGGCGATGAAACGGACAATTGGATGTGGCCTCGCCATACCGGCGATTTCAGCGTTTTCCGCATTTACACAAATCCGGAGAAGAAGCAAGGTTTCTTCAAGGAAAATGTCCCCTATAAACCCAAATTTACCGCCAAAGTATCCGTACAAGGATACAAGGAAGGCGACTACGCCATGACCATCGGTTATCCGGGTAGTACCAGCCGTTACTTAACCTCTTGGGGCATCGAACAACGGATTAAAGGCACCAACGAACCGCGCATCGAAGTCCGCGGCATCAAACAAGATATCTGGTCGGAAGCCATGTTGCAATCCGATGCCGTAAGAATTGAATACGCTTCCAAATACGCCGGCAGTTCCAATTATTGGAAAAATTCCATCGGCATGAACCGGGGACTTGGACGGATGCACGTCATCGAACGAAAACAAGCCACCGAACAAGAATTTCAAAAATGGCTGAATGCCAACCCCGCTAAAAAAGCGATTTACGGCGAAGCTTTGGATTTATTGGAAAAGTCCTATACCTCTACCAACGAAGCCCAAAGGATTCTGACCTATCTGAGCGAGGCGTTTACCGGTGGAGCGGAAATTATTCGTTATGCTTTGAATGTAGCTAATACGGATATCAAACGAGCTAATTTAGCGGATTATTTTGAAGTTCGAATTCGTCCGGCTTATAAAGATTATGAACCTACCTTGGACGAAAAAGTATTAGCGGCTATGCTTCAGATTGTGAAAGAACGTGTTCCGGCAAAAAATCTTCCGGATATATATGCTGAAATAGACAAGAAATACAAAGGAGATTATGTCAAATATGCCGCCGATGTATTTGAAAAATCGGTAGTCCCCTATCCCGACAAACTGAAAGAAATCCTTTTGAATCCAAAAAAAGCGGATAATTTGAAAAAAGACCCCGCCGTTCTATTGGGACAATCCGTGCAAAAAGCCGGTCTGGCATTGCGTGATGTAGTTACCCAAACCCGTTATAACATTACCAAAGGCGAACGCTTGTTCTTTGCCGGATTACAGGAAATGAAATCCAATGTGAATCTTCCTTCCGACGCCAATTCAACCATGCGGTTGAGCTACGGAAGCGTGGGCGGATATGTACCTTACGACGGCGCCAAGTACGATTATTACACAACCACCAAAGGCGTTTTTGAGAAATACGTGAAAGACGATCCCGAATTTCACGTGCAACCGGAACTCTTGGACTTGCTCCGGAAAAAAGATTTTGGCAAATATGGAAATTCAGCCGGAGATATTAATATAGATTTCCTAACCAATAACGACATTACCGGCGGTAATTCGGGCAGCCCGATTTTTGATGCAAAAGGCCGCCTGCTGGGATTGGCATTCGATGGAAACTGGGAGGCCATGAGCGGCGATATTGCTTTTGAAACGGATGTTCAAAGATGTATCGGCGTTGATGTCCGCTACATTTTATATATGATTGACAAATGGGGACATTGCCAACGCTTATTGGATGAATTAATTATCGAATGAACAAAATCACAAAAAAAGTGGCGTTTTGGAAAAAGATGCGCTTCAAGTATAAGCTGTCTTTTTTGAATGAAAATACCCTGGAAGAAGTGTTTACTTTCCGTTTATCCCGTCTTTCCGGATTCATCGCCTTGGCTCTTTTTGTTGTCTTTTTGATTACGCTGACTTCGGTGGTCATTATTAAAACGCCGATTCGCAATTATTTACCAGGCTACTTAGATTCCGAAATCCGGCAGGAAATGATAGGAAACGCTTTGAAAACGGATTCTTTGGAACAACGTTTACAGATTCAGTCAAAATACCTGAACAATGTAAGCGCAATCCTGCGGGGCGATATGAAAGTGGACGAAATTCCCAAATTGGATTCGTTGATAGATAATTCAAATATCCGCTTGGAAAAATCGGAACAGACCGCCGAATTTATGCGCAATTACGAGGAAGAAGAAAAATACAATCTAAACACCTTACCCGCCGCGGCAAATCGTCCGGATAGTCCGACCTTTTTCAAACCGGTAAAGGGAATGGTTTCTTCTTCGTTTAGTCTTCGGGAAAAGCATTACGGTATAGATATTGCCGCAACGCCCAAATCATCGGTTATATCCACGCTGAAAGGAACAGTAATCTATACCGGATTTGATGCCAATGCAGGATATGTTATCCAGATTCAACATCTAAACGGTTTTGTGTCAATTTATAAACACAATGCCGTCTTATTGAAAAAAGAAGGCGATGATGTGGCCGGTGGGGAAGCCATTGCATTGGTAGGAAGCACCGGCAATTTTTCAACCGGCGATCACCTGCATTTTGAATTATGGCTCAAAGGGAAACCAATAGATCCCAGCGAATATATAAATTTTAATTAATGAGCAACGAAAAAAGGCAAATAGCTATTTTAGGTTCGACCGGCTCGATAGGAACACAGGCTTTGGATGTCATCCGTGAACATGCGGATTTGTTTGAAGTTTATGCTCTTACGGCGAACAACAATGTGGAATTGCTGATTCGTCAGGCACAGGAATTTTTGCCCGAAATGGTGGTAATTGCCAATGAAAGTAAATACGAACCATTAAAGGCAGCTTTGGCGCACTTGCCGATAAAGGTTTGGGCGGGCGAAGAAGCGCTGTCTCAAGTAGTTCAAGCAGAACCTATACAAATGGTATTGACGGCTATGGTTGGTTATTCCGGACTAAAACCGACAATAAGCGCCATCCGGGCGGGAAAAACGATTGCGCTGGCCAACAAGGAAACTTTGGTGGTTGCCGGAGAATTGATTACGCAGTTAGCAATAGAAAACCGGACACCCATTTTGCCGGTCGATTCGGAACATTCGGCCATTTTCCAATGTCTTGCAGGCGAATCCGACAATCCCATAGAAAAAATCATCCTGACCGCTTCGGGCGGCCCTTTCCGCACGTTTTCGAAGGAACAATTGGCCGCTGTGACCAAAGAAGCAGCCCTCAAACATCCCAACTGGTCGATGGGCGCTAAAATAACTATCGACTCGGCAAGCATGATGAACAAAGGGTTTGAGATGATTGAAGCCAAATGGCTTTTCGATGTGACGACCGAACAAATCCAGATTGTGGTACATCCGCAATCCATCATCCATTCCATGGTTCAGTTCAGCGATTCGTCCATCAAAGCCCAAATGGGTTTACCCGATATGCGGTTGCCGATTCAATACGCTTTGGCCTACCCCAATCGCATTTTTTCCAATTTTGAACGCCTCAAATTCAATAAATTCCCAATTTTATCGTTTGAAGAACCGGATACTTGTAAGTTCCGTAATTTGGAACTGGCGTATGAAGCTGTCCGGAAAGGCGGAAATATGCCGTGTATCCTAAATGCAGCCAATGAAATAGCGGTAGCAGCGTTTCTAAAAGACAAAACAAGTTTTTTGAACATGAGCGATGGGATTGAAAAAACGATGCAACAAGTTCCGTTTATCGCATCGCCCGATTTAAATGATTATATACAAACCGATGCGGAAGCTCGGGCAAAAGCAAAAGAATTTTTTAATTGATTTTATGGAAACAATCTTAATAAAAGTAGTACAATTAGTCTTGAGTTTATCTATTTTGGTAATTATCCACGAATGTGGGCATTTCTTCTTGGCTAAAATATTCAAAGTCCGTGTGGAGAAATTTTATTTATTTTTCAATCCATGGTTTTCCCTGTTCAAATTCAAACCGAAAGGAAGTGATACCGAATACGGTGTCGGCTGGTTACCCTTGGGAGGTTACGTGAAAATTTCCGGGATGATTGACGAAAGCATGGACAAAGAAGCCATGGCTCAACCGCCTAAACCTTGGGAGTTTCGCATCAAACCGGCTTGGCAACGCCTGCTGATTATGGTGGGCGGCGTACTGATGAATTTCATTCTGGCATTCTTTATTTATGCCATGATGGTGTATGCCTGGGGAGAAGAATATTTGCCCATTCAAAATGTAAAAATGGGTTATACTTACAATGAATTGACCCTAAAAGCCGGTTTCCAAAACGGAGATATTCCCCTTACCGCCGACGGCGTTTCTTTGGAACGTTTAGACAGCAAAACCCTATTAAAATTGGTTGATGCCAAAGAAGTGACGGTATTAAGGGACGGCGAGGTTGTTACGATTCAACTTCCGGCCGATTTCAACAAAATTGTATTTGAAGAATCCTCTAATTTTGAAGTACGATACCCATTTGTGATTCAAGATGTAAGCGGAAGAAGTCCGGCGCAAGCGGCAGGATTGGAAGCGGGCGACAGCATTGTCGGCGCCAACGGCGACCGGACAATGTCGGTTTATGAAGTCCAAAAAGTTTTAGCGGAAAATAAAGCCAAAGAAATTACATTGGAAGTCTATCGGGGCGCTCAGTCACTGTCAATTGCCATCACGCCGAACGAATCCGGGAAAATCGGCGTGGCGATGAAATCGCCTTATAAAATCTATGAAACGGTCAGGGTAAAATACAATTTCTTTACCGCTTTACCTGCCGGTATCAAAATCGGGATAAAAACCATTGAAAGTTACTTGGGTCAGTTCAAATATATTTTCTCCAAGGACGGAGCCAAAAGTTTGGGTGGATTCGGCGCCATCGGAAATCTTTTTCCACCTATTTGGTACTGGCCGGATTTTTGGAGTACGACCGCCTTCCTCTCCATCATCCTTGGGGTAATGAACTTACTGCCCATCCCCGCATTGGACGGCGGACACGTCATGTTTCTGCTTTATGAAGTTGTTTCGGGAAGAAAACCCAATGATAAATTCATGGAATATGCGCAGATGGCCGGCATGATTTTCTTGTTATTGCTGCTTTTATACGCCAATGGGAACGATATTTTCCGGTTTTTGGGGAAATAAAGCATAACTGCTTTATAGAAAATTTAGTTTTCTTTGGATTTTCTTGTGGCAAGCCATGATACGAAATTTGCAGAACGGCTTGCTGAGATTCATGGAAAATGTATTAAAATATTTTGTCAAAGAGGCTATAGAACAAAGAATGGAGTTTGTTCATTGAATTGTGTTTTTTATACGCGGCTCATAATCAATTTCCCGTGAACAATTCCCTTGAGAGAGATGAGTTCGTCGGAAAGTTTGGTTAATTTTTGGGCGGTTCCATCCACGGCGACAATTTCGATGCACAGATTATTTTTCTCAAAAAAACGCTGGGTAGATAAAATCAACCCGGCGTTTTCTTGTTGAATGTGAAGTAAATGATTGGCAATTTCATATTTCTTGGAATCGTAAACCAAAACAATCGCTCCGGCTACGCGCTGGTTGCACTGCCATTTCCGCTCAACAATATTTTTCTCAATCAATGCCCGAACCGCTTGCGAACGATTCGCATACGAATTGTTCTGTGCGAAAGCGTCCAATGCTTCGAGCAAATCCTGTTCCAATGAAACGCCAAAACGAATTACCGCCATATTTTTGAAATTACGAATTACGAATTAAAAATTACGAGACAACATGCTATCTTATTCAACTATTTTCTCGTTCCATGCCAAAACTCCCAACCGGCAAAAGCTTGTAAAAGCAACATTTCCAAACCGTTTTTGACGGCTGCCCCTTGCGCTTTCCCTTTTGCCATAAACAGCGTTTCATCAGGGTTGTAGAGCAAATCGTACAACAAATGTTTTTCGTTAAGCAATTCATAAGGAATGGCGGGACATTCACCGGTATTCGGCCACATACCTACCGGCGTACAATTGACGATAATGGTATTGACATTCAGGATGCCGGCATCCAATTCCTTATAAGTCAACATCGTTTTTGATGTTTTCTCACGAGAAACGTAAGTGGCGATGATTCCCAATTGTGTCAAACCGTAGTAAACCGCTTTGGCAGCTCCTCCTGTTCCTAAAACAAGCGCCCGTTCGTGCTGTGGTTGCAGCAAGGGTTCAATCGACTCTTTGAAACCAATAATGTCCGAATTGTATCCCGTCAATTTCGTTTTACTTTTACTTCGCTCAATTTTTATTACATTGACCGCGCCAATCAATTTGGCATTTTCGCTCAATTGGTCTAAATAAGGAATTACCTGCTCTTTGTAAGGAATCGTTACATTCAATCCTTTCAACTGAGGATTGCCTTTGATAATCGATTTAAATTCCTTGATAGAAGGAATTTCAAAATTAATATATTCCGCGTCAATCGCTTCCGCTTTAAACTTGTCATTAAAATAACTCTTTGAAAAAGAGTGTTCTAAGGGGTATCCAATTAATCCGTATTGCTCCATTTTTTATTTGTTCAAATAGGCCTCTATATTTCGCTTGATTCGTCCGGCAACATCACTAATGTCCGACTTTACAAATTTATCTCCGGTTATATTTTCGTACAATTCGATATATCTTTCCGAAACGCTCTCGCAATAAGCATCCGTCATTTCCGGCGCTTTTTGCCCTGCCTTTCCCTGAAAACCATTTTCCATCAGCCATTTGCGAACAAATTCCTTAGAGAGTTGCTTTTGTTCTTCGCCTTTCTCAAAACGTTCTTTGTAGCCTTCTGCGTAAAAATAGCGGGAGGAATCAGGCGTATGGATTTCGTCAATCAGGTAAATCCGGCCGTCTTTTTTGCCAAATTCGTATTTGGTATCGACCAGAATCAAACCTTTTTGGGCGGCAATTTCCGTGCCCCGTTGGAACAAGGCCTGCGTGTATTTTTCTAATTGTTCGTAATCGTCCTTGCCGACCAATCCTTGTGCGATAATTTCTTCTTTGGAAATATTTTCATCATGCCCTTCGTCGGCTTTCGTTGTCGGAGTGATGATGGGCGTTGGAAATTTCTGGTTTTCCTTCATGCCTTCGGGCAAAGCGAGTCCGCACAAAGTTCTTGCTCCGGCTTTGTATTCCCGCCAAGCGCTGCCGGTCAAATAACCACGGATAACCATTTCCACTTTGAAAGGTTCGCAACGCAAGCCGACAGTTACCATTGGGTCGGGCGTTGCCAATTTCCAATTAGGAACAATATCGGAAGTCGCATCTAAAAATTTGGCGGCAATTTGATTCAAAATCTGCCCTTTGAAAGGAATACCTTTAGGCAAAATAACATCGAATGCAGAGATTCGGTCGGAGGCAATCATCACCAAAATGTCTTTGCCAATGGAATAAACGTCCCGTACTTTCCCATGATATACATGGGTTTGAGCGGGGAAATTAAAATTTGTGGTTACTAAAACCCCTAAATCCCCTAAAGAGGACTTGGGTAAGTGAGTATTATCATTCTTGTTTGTCATTTTGATTGTATTTTTAAATTATTATTATTTTTTGCTTTCTTAAATATCGTTCTGCTCTAAAGTCCCCTTTGGGGGATTTAGGGATATTTTTTTGTTTTCTTTTTCGTATGCTTCTACAATCCGTTGTACCAATTTATGCCGGACAATGTCTTTTTTATTAAATTCGATTTGCGCGATTCCCGGAATGTGTTTTAAGACCCGCAAAGCGTGAATCAATCCGGAAGTTTGCGAAGGCGGTAAATCAATTTGCGTAATATCGCCCGTGATAATCATTTTGGCATTCATTCCCATGCGCGTTAAAAACATTTTAATCTGTTGAATACTTGTATTTTGAGCTTCATCCAGAATAATAACCGCATCGTTCAACGTCCGGCCGCGCATAAAGGCCAAAGGGGCTATCTGAATGACCTTATTTTCAATGTATTCCTTCAACTTGGCCACCGGAATCATGTCTTCCAGCGCATCGTACAAAGGTTGAAGATAAGGGTCGATTTTATCTTTCATATCTCCGGGGAGAAATCCTAATTTTTCTCCGGCTTCAACGGCTGGACGGCTCAGAATAATCTTCTTGACTTCCTTATTTTTCAAAGCTTTGACAGCCAAAGCAATTGCAGTATAAGTCTTGCCCGAACCCGCCGGTCCGATGGCAAACAACATATCGTTATCATTATAGGCTTCTACCAATTTTTGCTGGTTCTCGGTTCTCGCTTGAATCGGACGGCCGTTCATCCCGTAAATAATCAAGTTTTCTTGCTTGGGGGACACATTCGATAAATCATTTTTACTTTTTACGATACGAATAATCGCTTCTTCATTCAACAAATTAAATTCCAGACAATGCTTTTCCATTTCCCGAATTTTTTCTTCAAACCCGGCCAATTCCAATTCGTCGCCAATCACTTTAATCACATTGCCGCGGGCAACGATTCGTAATTTCGGATATAAAGACTTGATTAATTGCATATTGGAATTGTTCGTTCCAAAAAAAATAACCGGATCTGCACCGTCTAAAATAATAATTCTTTCTATCATCCGCAATTGTTTTCTCGTATATTCTCATTTGAATTACAAAAGTAATCAATAATTTTGAAATTTTCCGTTTGCATTGTAAAAAGATATTTAATACTTTTGTGTCGAATTTATTTAATTAGTTCATTTATGCGTGGAAAATACATTATTATTGTAAATTATTAATTAGAAAAAATATGAACGAACAAATCAGACAAATCGCCGAACGGCTGAAAGGATTAAGGGATTCCTTAGACCTTTCCATCCGGGAAATGGCGGAACAAAGTGAAAGAACGCCCGAAGAAATTCAATTGTACGAATCCGGAGAAACCGATATTCCGATGAGTTTTCTCTTCGATGTAGCGCAACATTTCAACATGGACACGTCCACCCTGATTTCCGGCGAAGAGCCGCGCATGGAATCGTATTTCCTTACCCGTTATGGAAAAGGGAAATCGGTGGAAAGAAATAAAGTCTATAAATATCAAGCACTTGCAAGCGGATACATTCATCCGGAAGCAGAACCGTTTGAAGTGACGGTTGATCCGAATGATCAAGAAATTCATCTCAATTCGCACGAAGGAGAAGAATTTGATTATGTCTTGGAAGGCCGCTTGCAATTTCAAATCAACGGCAAAGATTTGTTTCTGAATCCCGGCGACAGCATTTATTTCGATTCCTCCAATCCGCATGGAATGAAAGCCTTGGATAATAAACCGGTTAAGTTTTTAGCAATAATACTGTAAAATCAATGGTAGAAAAATATATCAATCAGACGAGCTTTAAAAATCAAGAAGATTTCAAAGCAAATTTCAAAATAAACGTTCCCGAAAATTTTAATTTCGCTTACGACGTAGTAGATGAATGGGCAAGCATCCGGCCGGACAAAAAAGCGCTTTGCTGGGTAAACGACTTGGGAGAACATATTGATTTCACTTTCAAAGAAATGAAAGAAAAAAGCGATGCCGCGGCATCCTATTTCCAATCGTTGGGAATCGGAAAAGGCGACATAGTGATGTTGATTCTCAAACGCCGCTACTGGTATTGGTTTGCCATTTTGGGACTGCATAAAATCGGCGCCGTAGCGATTCCCGCCACACACCTGCTGACCAAGAAAGACATTGTTTACCGATGCAATGCAGCCGACATCAAAGCCATTGTCAGTGTGGGCGAAGAATTGATAACCAAGCACGTGGACGAAGCCTTGCCGGAATGTCCAACTTTGAAATACCGCATTTCAATCGGACCGGAAGCTCCTGCCGAATGGTTGGATTTCAAGCAAGGAATAGCAGAAGCTAAGCCTTTCGTTAAACCGGAAAATCCAAGTAACAACAACGACATCATGCTCTTGTATTTTACATCCGGTACGACCGGCGAACCCAAAATGGTTATTCACAACTTCGCTTATCCCTTGGGACACATCATCACTTCGGGTTACTGGCAAAATTTGAAAGAAGACAGTTTGCACCTCACGTTGGCCGATACCGGTTGGGCGAAAGCCGCTTGGGGAAAGTTGTACGGACAATGGATTATGGGCGCTTGTATTTTTGTCTATGACCACGAGAAATTTACGGCGGCCAACATTTTGAAAGTAATGCAGGATTATAAAATAACATCCTTTTGCGCACCTCCCACCATTTACCGATTTATGATTTTGGAAGATTTATTCAAATACGATCTTTCTTCCTTAAAATATTGCGAAGTGGCCGGCGAACCGCTGAATCCTTCCGTATTCGATACATTTAAGGAAGCCACCGGTTTGAAATTGATGGAAGGTTTCGGACAAACGGAAACGACCGTTACCATCGCCAATTTCCCGTGGATGGAACCGAAGCCGGGTTCAATGGGAATGCCCAGCCCAGCCTACGACATGGATTTAATCACACCCGACGGACGAAGCGCTGAAGACGGCGAACAAGGCGAAATCATTTTCCGCACCAATCGCTTGATGCCGGTAGGTTTGTTTATGGGTTATTACCGCGATAAAGAACTGACCGATAGCGTTTATTACGACAATGTATATCACACCGGCGATATTGCTTGGCGCGACGAAGACGGCTATTATTGGTTTGTTGGCCGTAACGACGACGTTATCAAAAGTTCCGGTTACCGCATCGGCCCGTTTGAAGTGGAAAGCGCGTTGATGACACATCCGGCGGTCGTGGAATGTGCCATAACCGGCGTACCCGATGAAGTTCGCGGACAAGTGGTAAAAGCGACCATTATTTTGGCGCAGGCCTACAAAGAAAAAGCCTGCCCGGAATTGGTCAAGGAGATTCAAGACCATGTAAAGAAAGTTACAGCTCCCTACAAATATCCGCGTATTATTGAGTTTGTTGAAGAATTGCCGAAGACGATTAGCGGAAAAATTCGGCGGGTGCAGATACGGAAGGAAGATAAAAAATAAATTACGTACATCATGGAACGAAGAAATTTCTTAAAATCGGCGGCAGCTACTATGGCTTTGGCAGCTTTCCCCGCGCGGCATGTCTTTGCGGATGTTCTTACAAACCAATCGTTTCCGGTCAGGACTAAAATTTCCCTGAACGCTTATTCTTTTAACGACCCGTTGTTGGTCGGTAAAATGACATTGGACGATTTACTCGAAAGTGCTGCGGAAATTGGTTTTGAAGGCGTTGACTTGACCGGTTATTATTTCCCGGAATACCCGAAAGTTCCAACCAACGAGTATATCTACCACATTAAACACAAGGCGTTTGACTTGGGACTTGAAATTTGCGGCAGCGGCGTGCGGAATAATTTTGCTCAAGCCGATCCTCAAGCCCGTGAGGCAGCGAAAAAGCATGTGAAAGAATGGGTGCAGGTAGCGGCAAAGTTGGGCGGACAAACCTTGCGGATTTTCTCCGGAAACGATATTCCGCAAGGACACAGCCGTGAAGAAGTGTTTGGCTGGATTGTCGATTGTGTCAAAGAATGTGCGGAATATGCCGGACAACAGGGCATTGTGCTGGCCATACAAAATCACGATGATTTTCTAAAAACAGCCGATCAAGTAGAAGAAATATTGAAAGCTATTGATTCCAAATCCGTAGGTTTGATGCTTGATGTAGGTTCGTACCGCACCCAAGCAGACCCCTATTTCGAAATCCGGCAAACCATTAAATACGCGATTACGTGGCAATTAAAGGAAGAAGTCTATGTGAACGGAAAAGCCGTGAAAACCGATTTGGCCAAGATAAAAGCCATCATCGACCAATCCAATTACCGCGGATACCTGCCGATAGAAACACTGGGGCCGGGCGATCCGAAACAAAAAATTGGAGTGATGTTTAGCGAGGTTAAGAAAATATTCGGGTAATTCCAAATGGATTTTAAAACCTATTTTTTACCTAACTTGTCGAATTATAAGAATCTATAACAGCGTCTTTATTGATATTCTTTAAAACTTGATTATCAATGGTTTTTGCTTGTAAGTCGTCTATAACATTCATATCAATATAACTTAATTTCCGCTGCAAAGGTAGATATTTTTTAGGTATGCAATACGATATTCATTCTATTCCGCCTGATTTGGAATTTCCGCTTCGTCGTCGTCATTATCTTTACGGGTAGTCCACCAACCAAAAATCGCTGCTAAAATAACCGCACCCCAAATGATTTTTCCGCCGATTTTATTCCAAAAACCAATGGTCGGCTTTTGTGGAAAATCAATATTAAAATCAGTTTTCAGCATTGTGATGTCTTCTGCATCCAAATCGTAATAAGTGTCTTTTTCGTCGTTGATTAACACGTACTTGGTTTCGCCATAATTCCACATCGGAATCCAAAAAATGGAAAATTGTTCGTACATCACGCCGAGATTGACGTGTTCTTCTCCCTCATTGACAGTTGCTTCCGGCGGGAGTTTTTGCGCTACTTCAATTTTTTCGCCGTAACTGTAAAAAATGATACCTTTTGCAGACACACTATTTGCTGCAAAAAATAAACCGCCCAATAATGTTAGTGTAAAAATGACTTTTCTCATGCTTTTTAATTTTTTGGAATTAATTTGTAAACAATTTTTTTACGTTAAAATTTGTTGCAAATGTACGAAATATTCTTTTTCAAACCCCTAAAAAAACAACTTTTTGCTTGAAAGAAAAGCATAAATGGGTAACGATATAGAAACGAGCCAACTTCCTTGCTCTGCTTCGTTTTACCATCGTTTCAAATAACTTGAACCAAAGGTAATTCTATCTTTTGGATATTCAAATTATTATCAGTACTTTTGCAGATGTTATCAATAGTTTGACAGATGAAGCAACGGACTAACAGGATTAAAATAGCTTTGGTAGAACAGAATAAAACCGGCAAATGGCTGTCGGAAACACTGGATATGAACCCTGCTACTATCTCGCGTTGGTGTTCCAACAAAACACAGCCTTCACTCGAAACTTTGGCTAAAATTGCTTCTGTTTTGAATATGGACGTACGAGATTTACTTGTTTCAACTAAAAAAAGAAAGATAAGAAAATGAATTTCAACAGCATACTCGAACAATACCGAAAACAATCCCTTTCCGAACGTGACAAGGGAACGCGCTTTGAACGGTTGATGCAGCTTTATTTGCAAACAGAGCCGTATTATGCTTCGCGTTTCAGCAAGGTTTGGATGTGGGACGAGTTTCCGTTCCGCAAGGATTTGGGCGGACAGGATACGGGTATAGATTTGGTGGCGCAAACTACCCACGGCGCTTATTGGGCGATTCAATGCAAATGCTATCAGGAATCGGCAACTATCAACAAAGCCGAAGTGGACAGTTTCCTGACTACCGCCGGACGTTCTTTTATGAATGATAGCGGCATGACAACCAAATTTGAACATTGCCTTTGGATTTCAACCACGAATCATTGGGGAAGCAATGCTGAAGAAGCTATCAAAAATCATACACCCGCCGTATCCCGCATATCGCTTTTTCATTTGCAAAACAGTAGCGTAGATTGGGATAAATTGGAACAGGGTTTAAGTGGCGAACTTGTCCTGTTTTTAGTCCCCTCCATCGCTTTATTGGGACAAACGTTAGAAGAAATGGTACTATGCTCAATGGATGATAAAAAATTGTATGGGGAAGAATTTTACCATATCGGCTTTGGCGAAGCGGTTAATAAAGGTTTGTTGTCTGATTATAAAGTGCTGGTACTGACTGTGAATGAAAACGACATGACTGCCTCAGCACAGGAAATGGTTTCCAAAGGGCAAGTGGAGTTTGAAGTTTTAAATGATTAATTGCTTAAAGATGAAAACAAATCGAAAAAAAACATATATTGACCTTTTCGCTGGTTGTGGAGGCTTGTCTTTAGGCTTGCATAATGCAGGTTGGAAAGGACTTTTTGCTATTGAAAAAAGCCCGCAAGCATTTAAAACTTTGGAATTTAACCTGATAAATAAGATAAAGCATTTCAAGTGGGTTAAATGGTTGCCACAGCAAGCTCACGACATAAATACGGTAATAGAACAATATGCGGACGAATTAAAAGGGCTACGCGGAAAAGTCACGTTGGTGGCAGGCGGACCTCCCTGCCAGGGATTTTCCATTGCCGGACAAAGGGACGAGAACGATGAGCGTAATAAACTGATAGATTCTTATATCACATTTGTATCGCTGGTAAAACCCGACCTCATCTTTTTCGAGAATGTAAAAGGATTTACGATGGAGTTTAAAAACAATGCTGCAAAAGGTAAGAAATATTCTCAAATTGTAACATCCAAACTTACAGATGAAGGCTACAATGTGTATGGACAATTAGTAAATTTCGGCGAATATGGCGTTCCACAAAAGCGTACCCGTTTCATTTTGGTTGGTATCCGTAATGATATAAAAGGCTCAAGCGTTGAAAAAGCGAAGTCGTTTTTTGAAAAATTGGAAGAAAACAAATTCAATTTCCTGCAACAAAAAGGACTCAAGGTTAATCCTACGGTTGAAGATGCTTTGTCTGATTTAGTTAGCGGTAATGAATTTGTGGATACTCCTGACCGGAAAGGGTTTAAAAGCGGGGTATATAAAATTGCTGCGTCAAAATACCAGTATTTCGCAAGGGAAAAAACTGAAAAACAATTGTATCCAAACAGTCACAGTTTTGCAAAACAGACGAATAAAGTAATTGCGAGGCTACAATACATACAATCGGTAATGCATGAATGTAAAGACATAGGCGAAGGTTTAAAGAATGAACTTGGCATTACAACGCAAGTCCTAATTCCTTTGCAAGCTGGGGAACAGTCACCAACTATAACTTCGCATCCCGACGACATGATTCATTATTGCGAGCCGCGTATCTTGACAGTCCGGGAATGTGCAAGGTTACAAGCATTTCCCGATTATTTTGAGTTCAAAGAGAAATATACTACCGGTGGAAAACACAGGAAGTATGAAGTTCCCAGATACACACAGGTAGGTAATGCGATTCCCCCATTGTTTGGGGAACAGGCAGGTTTAACTTTAGATTGGTTGCGGTATGGATGAATTATTTTTTTCAGTAAAAACAGGACTAAAGGATATTATCGGTAAAGATTTGATTACTGATGATAATATTGCCATTTTCGAGTTGGTAAAAAATTCGTATGATGCACGTGCAAATGATGTTGTTATTACCTTTGAAAAGAATAAAATCATTATTGCAGATGATGGTAAGGGAATGTCATATAAAGACCTTAAAACAAAGTGGTTGGCAGTTGCATACTCTGCAAAAAATGATGGGACGGAAGATATTGAAGACAATTCGGATGACGGGAAAAGGGAATCTTACCGTGATAAAATTAATGTGCGGAAATATTATGCAGGAGCAAAAGGAATTGGGCGTTTTTCTTGCGATAGATTAGGAAACAAATTGACATTAACGACACAAAAACAAGGCAAGCCAATTGAACAATTAACTATAAATTGGGATGAATTTGAAAAAGACCAAAAAGAGGATTTCGAGAAAGTTAAAGTACCCCATAATACACTTGACAATTACTATTACGGATTTCCTAATAATTCTTCCCATGGAACAATTTTAGAAATTGAAAATGCAGAAAATTGGGGCAGGGAAAAAATCAAAAATCTAAAACACTCTCTCGAAAAACTTATTAATCCTTTTTCCGAAACTACTGAATTTACTATTGAAATTATTAGTGAAAAAGATAAAGAATTAGATAAGAACACGATTATTGATAGAGATAAAATCAATGGCAAAGTATATAATTCGATACTTGATATTTTGAAGTTGAAAACTACGCAAATAGACGTAAGCGTTGAGAACTGTACAATTGAGACAAAACTGACAGACAGGGGAACGCTTATTTACCATATAAAAGAAAAAAATAAATATAATTCATTTATTGACAATTTGACCATAAATCTGTATTTTCTTAATCACGCAGCCAAAGTTAATTTCACTACAAAAATGGGGGTGCAACCTATAAATTATGGTTCTATATTTCTGTTTAAAAATGGATTTCGCGTACAACCTTATGGAAATACCGGAGATGACAGTTGGGGACTGGATTTTAGGGCGCAGCAAGGTCGTGCAAGATTTTTAGGGTCAAGGGACTTGTTTGGGCGTGTTGATATAATAACAGACAATATAACACAATTTAAAGAAGTATCAAGCCGCGATGGTGGTTTGGTTGAAACGGCTGGTTATAAACAGTTAATGGAAATATTTACAAAGGAACACAGGCGTTTGGAAAGATATGTTGTAGGCGTCCTTTGGGGAGAAGCATTTTTAAAGAATAAATATTTTAATTCTGATGATATTGGATTGAAAGTCAGAGAAGATTTACTTGTGAAAGATAAAGACTCTAACGATGCTTCTGTAGCAAAATCAAATATCGGCAGTAAAATAGATTTTATCCGTCTTATAAAAAGCTTATCAGACGAGAAAGATGTAGAAATACTTGATTTTAATAAGGACTTGGTTGATTTAGTTAATGAAAATCTTAAAGATGTCCAACCCAAATTCATAAAGGATTTAGAAAAAATAGCAGAAGTTATAGGTGATACTGAATTGCAAAAAACAATAACCCTTACAGAAGATGCTTTCCGCAGGTTGCAGCAAGAAAAGGAGAATGCTGAAAAACGGCTAATGGAAGAAGAACGGAAAAGAAAAGAAGCTGAAGAAAGGACAAAAAGAGCAGAAGAAGAACGAAGTAAAGCGGAGCAACGGGCAAAAAAAGCAGAAGAAGATAGGGCAAGGGCAGAACTTGAAAAAGAAAGAAAAGAAAAAGAGCGGGCATTAGCCGAATTAAATAAAATCAAAGCCGAGCAAAAAGCAAAAGAGGAAGAAGAAAAACGAAAAAAAGCGGAAGAAGAGAAAAGAAAATCTGATGCTGAACTTGAACGGGAAAAGAAACAAGGTATTTTTCAGCGCTCTATTATTGGGAGAGAAAAAGAACAAATTTTGGGTTTACAGCACCAAATTAATCATTCTTCCGGAAGAATAAAAAAGAATATTGCAGATTTGCTGAAACATATTGATAAAAATGAAGTTGATGGCAAAACAAAAAAATATATTTCGGTTATTGCTTCTGAAGCGGCAAAAATAGAATCGTTATCCAAATTCGTTACAAGTGCTAATTTTGACTTAACTGCAAGTGAAATCAAAACTGATATTGTAAAATTTATTAAAGACTACATAGATGAAATATATCTACCTGATACGCCTATTATTAATTCGCCATTGAAAATAACAGTAGAAAATCTATCCAACGCTAAGCATTTTATAGAAATACGACCGTTGGAGATAACTACCCTTATTGATAATTTCCTCCAAAATTCAGAAAAAGCGAAAGCGACAAGTATTTCATTCATCTTCCGGAAACTTGATGATAACAAACTATCAATAAATATATCCGATGATGGTAGGGGAATTCCTGTTGAAAATTTGGATAAAATATATGATTTAGGATTTACCTCTACTAATGGTTCTGGGATTGGATTATATAATGTGAAATCGACAATACAAAGAATGAAAGGCAAAATAGATGTAACTTCGCAGATAAATAACGGAACAACTTTTAATATTGAATTATTATGAAGATTGAATACAATGTGTTATGGTTAGATGACCAGATAGATGTTTTTATTGATGATGAATATGTCGATAAAATCAAAACTCATTTGGAGGAAGAAGGATTTAATGCCAATATCATAACGGTATCAAAATCCGATGACTTTTTCTCACAACTGAACGACACCATTGATTTAATCCTCACAGACTACAATATGGCAGGAAAGAATGGTGCTCAGATTGTAGAAGAAGTGAGAAATAAATCCATTTTTACGGAAATACTGTTTTATACAGCCAGGGCAGATTTACAAAGCCTTGATAAAATTGACAGAATAACCTTTTTACAAACAGATAAAGTTACAGGAGGCACACATCACGAAAAAGTAGTTGAAAAAGCAATTAACCTGATTGATTTGACTATTAAGAAATTCCAGCATATCGTAGCTATGCGTGGTATGATAATGCAGGAAGTGAGCAGTTTAGATGCTCAAATGTTGGATATAGTAACTGAATATTTGCAAAAAAATGATGAGGGTAAGAAACAGCCGATAATTGATAAAGTATTAAATGATTTAATAAGTTTTCATAAAGAAAAATTAGAAAAATCAAAAGATTTTAAAGAGAAGAATAAATTTGACAAAGTAGTTAATGACCCTTTGTTATTTTCCTCATCACAAAGGGCTAGTGCCATTGAAGAAATAATTAATTCGATTGGTATAGAAAACTTTATAAGTGATTTCAAAATAGAAATTATAAAGGTAAGAAATGATTTCGCACATGCTGTTTTTGAAAAAGATAATGAAACAGGTAGGGAATATTTTAAAGGGAAAAATGGCGGAATTGACTTTAATGAGCAGAAATGTATTGAAATTCGCAAGAATATCAATAAGCATAAGCAGAATTTAGATAATTTACAAGGTAAAATATAAATAATCAAAGTGTTATGATTGAAATACAAGAAATACGGACTACAAATATCCAAGAAATATTTGAAAAACAGGTCTTTCCATTTTGTAGCCGAAAAATGGCAGGCGAGATACAAAATTCCGACGCAGGGCTGTACGCGCTGCGGATAACAATTGGACAATAACACCATTAACCAATGCAGGTTTCAATTTCTTTTCTATCCGCAAATAGAAATCAAAACTTTCGATAAACGGCAAATTCAACTGGCTAAGCGGAATATCGCTTACATTATATTTCTCTTTAAGAAACTGTTTGAGGTGTTTATCTGTATTGACATATTGCAGGTAACTCGACTGTTTCCTGTCAATACCGACACGGGATTGAAACTCCTGCATGATTTCATCGAAAAACACAAGCAGCGTTTTTTGTGCGGTTGCAATGCCTTGAAAAGCGTTTTGACTTCCAACGCGGAAACTTTTCCGGTACGCTTGAGGATTTTAGAATAATGAGAATGAATCGAAAGGTTAATTTTGTTGATTTCCCTGTTCAATTCGGTTGCAACTCTGCTTTTGCCGGTTGCTCGCCCTGATTTGACATTCCAAAGCCTTTCATCAACTTTCAGTTTGCTGCTGAATTGGGCAATACTCTTGCCGATAATGATTTTCCCGACAATCGGGAAAACCGGATTGTCATTGGTGTTTTGTTAATCAACAAGAACTGTTTTTCATTTTTCAACCAATTTTTTTACAATTTTTTGCACATTTTGCAATTACTTTGTACCTTTGCAGCCAATTTCAAAATTTCACTATCTATGAAAGTATATGTTTTCCCCGGGCAAGGGGCGCAATTTGTAGGCATGGGAAAGGATTTGTATGAAAATTCTCCGCTTGCAAAAGAATTATTCGAAAAGGCAAATGAGATTTTAGGATTCAGAATCACAGATTTAATGTTTGAGGGTACGGATGAAGACCTCCGTCAAACCAAAGTTACGCAACCGGCCATATTTTTACATTCGGTTATTTTGGCAAAAACATTGGGGGATGATTTCAAGCCGGAAATGGTTGCCGGTCATTCATTGGGGGAATTTTCCGCTTTGGTAGCCGCCAATGCCTTATCGTTTGAAGACGGTTTGAAATTGGTTTACAAAAGGGCTTTGGCCATGCAGAAAGCTTGCGAAGCCAATCCCGGAACAATGGCTGCCGTACTTGCTTTACCCGACGAAACCGTAGAAGAAATCTGCCGAAAAATTGACGATGTCGTTGTGCCCGCCAATTACAACTGTCCGGGACAAATTGTCATTTCAGGTACGCTTGCAGGGGTAGATACAGCTTGCGAACAACTATTGGAAGCGGGCGCCAAAAGAGCCTTGAAGCTTAAAGTGGGCGGCGCTTTCCATTCTCCGTTAATGGAACAGGCCAAAGACGAACTGGCCAAAGCCATCCATACCACCGTTATTAATACGCCTATCTGTCCGGTTTACCAAAATGCCAGCACTACAGGAGAAACAGATCCTGAAATCATCCAAGCCAACTTGATTGCCCAACTTACCGCGCCGGTCAAATGGACACAATCCGTTCAAAATATGATTACCGACGGCGGAAACGATTTTACGGAAGTAGGTCCCGGCAATGTTTTGCAGGGATTAATCAAAAAAATCAACGAAGAAGTCCAAGTACAGGGAATATCTTAGTTGGTAACGACTTATGATGCAATATAATTTGTTTAACAAGAATGTTTTGTTTTGTTTGGCTCACGGATGAGATTTATAAGTATTATCTAAGTCACTAAGAATTTATCCGTTTTCTTTAATTAAAAACAAAAAAAAGAACTTTTTTGATAGTTTTTAAACCTTTTTTCTCAATATAATATGTAATATTGTAGTCTGAAAAATAAGGTATGTTAAATTTATATTCCATCCTGCCGCCGCTTCTTTCGTTACCGGCTAATATATTTACCATCTCCACCCGTCATCTGACTCTGGGAGATGGCTTGAAGATTATTTTGGGCTTCCTGTTCATTTTTCTGATTATTCAATATGTCCGGCATATCATTGCGGAACACAAATCGCAAAAAAGGATTCGTTTTTTCATGAACATTACCCATGAAATCCTCACGCCAATATCATTGATAAAAGCGCCTTTAGATGAATTAGAAACCATAGAAGCATTATCGGGAAGGGGAAAGAAATTGCTTGCGGTTGCAACGGATAACGCCGACAAATTGTTTGTATTGATTACCCAATTGCTTGACCTTCAGAAAGTAGATATGAAAGTAGAGAAACTGAATATTACCAAACAGGATATTTACTACTACATACAGGAAAAAATAATTGCTTTTCGAACCTTAGCTGCACAAAAAGGAATTGATTTGCATTTAGATGCAAATCCTGATTTTCAGGAAGTCTGGTTTGACCGGGATATTATGGATAAAATTATCAATAATCTGCTCTCCAATGCAATTAAATATACGGCGGAAGGGGCGGTTTTCGTTACGGTCGAAGAACAGGGAAACAAGTGGTCTATAGAAATACGGGATACGGGAATTGGCATCCCTGAAAATGAGCAGAAATATATATTCAAAAGATATTATCGGGCAGGGAATGCCATCAATTCCAACGAAAGCGGTTCTGGGATTGGTTTGCTGCTGACCAAAAAACTCGTTCAATTGCTTCAGGGGAATATTATTTTTTCGAGTACGGAAAATGCAGGCTCTACTTTTGTATTGACCTTTCCGCTCAATGTAAATGCTCCCCTGCCTGCCGGAAAAAATTCCTTGAAACCGACAACGGCAATGGAAGAAACGCCCGATGCTTCTGATACTCCACCGGAAAAAAACGTTTTATTATTAGCAGAAGACAACAATGACATGCGGGAATATTTGACCGAAAGTCTGGCGAATGAATATCGGGTAATCAGCGTAACCGATGGCGCCAAACTCTTGGAAACGGCCAAAGAAGTGAACCCGGACATTATCATCTCCGACATTCTGATGCCGGAGTTGCGCGGGGATGAGGTTTGCCGGATATTGAAATCGTCGATGGAAACGAGCCATATTCCTTTTATTTTATTGTCGGCTTTGAGTGAAAAAGAAAACGTCATACTCGGATTGGAAGCCGGAGCCAACGACTACATCATCAAACCGTTCGACTTTAGCGTGTTGAAAGCCCGGATACGGAATATTATTCAAAGCCGGGAACAATTGAGAAAAACGGTGCTCTCTACCGAACCGGATTTGGAAGATATGGATTACGTCAATCAATTGGACAAACTTTTTCTCGATAAAGTCATTCAAATTATTGAAAAAGAGTTAGGAAACCCGGAATTTTCCATCAATGAACTTTGCCGGATGTTGGCAATGAGCCGTACTTCGGTGTACAATAAAATGAAAACGCTAACCAATCAGGCGCCGAACGATTTCATTCGCATTATTCGCCTGAACAAATCAAAAGAGCTTTTAAAATCTAAAAAATATACCATTGCAGAGATCTCGGATGCGGTTGGATTTTCCGACCCCAAATATTTCAGTACGAGTTTCAAGAAACAATTTGGGGTTAGCCCCAGCAAATTGTTATAATTTCCCTGTAATTTAATTATTCGACAGATTTTAAACCTTTTTTGTTAATTATTAAACCTGATTGAGAAAGATAGTGAGTAATATTGCAATTTAAATAAATATATCAAATAAAATAGTATGGAAACATATTTGGGCTTGGATTTAGGTGGAACTAAATTATTAATCGGAGAATTGGATCGTTGTGGAAATATCCTGAAATATAAGAAATATGATTCGGGGTTTTTTAACCAGCAAGCCGCATTAGAAATTATTAAGGAGTCGTTAGACGATTATGTACAGACTGTTGGCTGGACAGGAGATAAGCCGGTAGCAATGGGCGTTGGTTTAATTGGGCGAGTAGATACGGTGAGCGGTATTTGGTTGCAGATAGACCCGACAAGAACGCATCCCGTACCCTTGGCGAAAGAGTTATCGAATCTTTACGGCATTCCGTGCCACATCGACAATGACGTGAAGGCTGCCACCCGTGCCGAACGGGTCTTTGGATTCGGACAAATCTCCAAGAATTTCATATACGTTAATGTAGGAACCGGAATTGCTGCGAGTTTTGTCGTGAACGGAAGGCAGATAAGGGGCAGTCATTTCAATGCCGGAGAAGTAGGTCACACGCAGGTAGGCGTCAATGTCGGCATCAAATGCGGTTGCGGCCGGATGGATTGCGTGGAACTGATTGCTTCGGGGATTGGATTTGACCGGTGCGCCCGTTTGCTCTGCAAAGATTATGAAACCAATCTTCAAATTCCGGAAGATATTGCCAACCGGGTGCAGGTGAAAGACATTTTTACCTTGAGTCAAAAAGGCGACCCGCTTTGCGTGCAGTTGGTTGAAAATGCAACGCAGGCATTGGCGAATCTCATTATGAATTTGGTGCGGGTCAGCGATCCGGACACCGTGGTCTTGGGCGGCGGAATTGTATCGGATGGATTTTTCCATACCAAAGTATTGGAAAAATTGAATGCGACGACCATTCGATTTGTTACCAACGGCGTGGTTATTACCAAACTGAATCCGGATTTTATCGGCCTGATGGGCGCCGGTGCAGTAGCAATGAATGTCTAATCTCAAAAATTTATACATCATGATAAACATTACCATTGCAAAGAATGAAGCGGAATTTGACAGCTTGGCGGCTTGGCGGGTAATCCATGAAATAGGAAACAATCCCCAAGCGGTTATCGGATTATCAACCGGGAAAACAACCAAGAACATGCACGCTATTATTGGGCGAATTTATCAGGAATATCCGTTCGATGTGTCCGGAATTACGCTGTTTGGCGTGGACGAAGTGACCAATGTTCCCAGAGAATATAAAGGTGCGTGTTATACCATGTTAAAGACACAGATTATTGATGCGCTCGGAATAACGGAAGAGAATTTTATCATGCCGCCCACTATTTCCGGCGATTGGACAAAAGATTGTCGCCTGTTTACGGAAAAATTAGCAGCGAGAGGCGGTATCGATTTACAGATATTGGGTTTGGGGGAAAACGGGCATCTTGGATTTAATCAACCCGGCACGCCTTTTGAAAGTGAAACATATATCTCAAAAATGGATGAAGTATTGGAAGCCCGCATCCGAAAAGAAACCAATACGCCGCCGGAAAAGGAATTGGGCGGATTAACGCTGGGCATCAAGAATATCATGCACGCCCGCAAAATCGTGTTGGTTGCCAAAGGCGCTTCCAAAGCAGCGATTGTCGAGAAAATCCTGCGCGGGCCTATCACGACCGACGTTCCGGGATCGGTATTGCAACTTCATCCCAACTGTGAGTTTTTATTGGACGAAGCATCCGCAAAATACATTATCTAACAGTTAAATATAATAACGAATAACATGACACAACAAAGTAAACAAACGAATTATGTAGGCCCATTTATTACCTTGGTCTTTCTGTTTTTTATCGTCGGTTTTTTAACCACGGCAAATACCCAATTTCAGGGGCCTCTGAAAGAAGCATTTTTGGAAGGCGTGGGCGATTTTAAAAACACCTTTGCCACATTAATCACTTTCTCGTGGTTTCTGGCTTATCCGATTTTCGGCGGGGTTGGTTCGGCATGGATAAGCAAATACGGCTATAAAGGGACACTCATCCGCGCGCTCTTTATCATGATTTTGGGATTGGGATTTTTCTTCCTATCCTCTTGGTTTACGGTGCAATATCCGGATGCGAACATTCATTTCGGTTCGATTGTCGTTCCGTTTGGATTCTTTATTTTTCTTTTGGGTTCATTTGTTGTAGGCGGAGCGGCAACTATACTTCAAGTGGTAATTAATCCGTATTTGACGGCTTGTTATGTAAAAGGCACACAGCCGGTTCAGCGGTTGGCCATCGGCGGTTCAGCCAATTCGGTGGGTACGACTATCGCTCCGTTTTTTGTTACCGGAATTGTATTCGGCGGTTTAGCCATGGAAGACATACAGGTAAGTCAATTGATGACTCCGTTTTTTTCATTGATGGTCATCGTGCTGTTGATTGTCGGTGTTTTGTTCAAATTATCCATGCCGGATATTGAAGGGACAAAGGCGGAAGCGGGCGAGAAGTTAGAGAAGAGCGTTTGGTCTTTCAGCCATTTGACGTTGGGTGTTATTGCAATTTTCTTTTACGTAGGCGTAGAAGTTTGTATCGGCGCCAATATCAATCTCTATGCCATTGAGCAGCAATTCGCCAGTCCGGCATTATTAGCTACTTTGTATTGGGGCGGCATGCTTATCGGTCGATTGGTAGGCAGTTCGTTAAGAACAGTTCCACCTCGCGTACAGTTGGTTACAACCACGGTTTCGGCCACTGTACTTACCTTATTGGCGATTGGATTGAATAATCCATGGTTATTGGCGGGAGTAGGTTTATTTCATTCCATCATGTGGGGCGCTATCTTTACCTTATCGGTTGCAAAATTGGGAAAATACACTTCCGTAGCCTCCGGGGTATTTATGATTGGCGTAGTGGGCGGAGCGATTCTTCCCCTCGTGCAAGGGATGTTCGCCGATGCAATGAGCGGCTGGCGATGGTCTTGGTTTATCGTTATTTTCGGCGAGTTATTTATGTTGTATTATGCCTTGGTCGGTTCAAGGGTTCGCCAAACTGCCGAATAAAAAAAACGACAATAAATAAAGTACGCCTAAAAATCCTATTAATCATCATGAAACCCGCATGCAAAAATTGCACCAAAGAGCATGATTAGATGCGGGTTCCATGGTTCCATAAAAAACAAAATAATCACATGAAAACAATCCTATTTTTAACCCTATTTCTCAGTTGTTTCACGCAAGCCTGGTCGCAGTATCAAACCAGTGAAGCCCGCACGTGGGACCGGTTCCCGCCTGAAGCGCAAGAACGAGGCTTCGGCGTGAATAAATCCCAATTGGTACAGATGGATGACGATCCGGCTTTGGAGGAAGTTTTTCTCTTTGCTGCCGACAACGGTCATTATCCTTACTTTGACCTCTTTAAGGTGTATTATGTTATTGTCGATTATTACACTAAGGAAATGAAATACAAATCGGATATATTGATTAGTACCAAACGGGAATTGGTTTTGGAAGACCGCAACAATGACGGAAAATACGAACTGTATCGCTCTTATTTTCGGGATGGAAAATTTTCCGTGGACGAAAACGGAGACAAATTGTCTGTCAGATGGGTTTACGACCGCGTGGAATGATAAAAAGATAACAAAAAAATAATTTAATAAAGAGGTAATTATGAGGTATGTAAAAGTAGTTTTATTATGTGTATTGACGGCGCTATGCGGCTTTACCCTTACCGCTCAAGAGCGGGGAGAGTTACTGATTAAAGGTGTCGTTTATGATCATTGGGGAGAAACAGTTGCCGGCGCAAACATTTATTCAAAAAATAAAGCTTCGGTAGGAACCAGCACTGATTTGGATGGAAAATTTCAAATCAGCGTATCCCAAGGCGATGTGATTGTGATTTCTTTTTTAGGATACGAAAATATTGAATATCCGGTTACGAAAGCAGAAGGCAATTTAACTTTCACGTTACGTGAAAACAGTCAACTTTTGGATGATGTGGTTATTGTAGGATACGGCGTTCAGAAAAAGAAACTCTTTACCGGAGCTACGATACAAGTTAAAGGAGAAGATATCGCAAAACTGAGTACGGTAAACGTATTGGGAGCATTGCAGAATCAAACGCCGGGTGTGAATATAATAAAGAACAACGGTAAACCGGGCGAAGGTTTCAAAGTGATTGTCCGTGGTATCGGTACGGTAGGCGATTATGCACCGCTTTATGTGATTGACGGAATGATCGGTGGCGACATTAATTTGCTGAATCCGTCAGAAATAGAATCCATAGACGTTCTGAAAGACGCTGCTTCGGCAGCCATTTATGGTTCAAGAGCGGCAAACGGAGTCATTTTGGTTACCACTAAGCGGGGTAAAGGAAAAGCAACCATCTCGCTTGACGCTTTCTACGGTTGGCAAAATATGTATAAAAAGGCGCAACCATTGGATGCCCTGCAATATGCAACGATTATGAATGAAGGCCGTTTGAACGACGGTTTGGCTCCTTGGAATTATTCCCAAGAATTGGGCGGCGACGTATGGAACAGCATCGAAAGCGGCCGGTGGAAAGGCACAAACTGGTTGAATGAAATGGAAACGCCCAACGCGCCCATTCAGAACTATGCACTCAACGTTACCGGAGGAACAGACCAAGGCAATTACGCTATTGGATTGGGATATACCTCCCAAGATGGCATCATTGGCGGTAATTATATCGACTCCAAATACGAACGCTACAATGGTCATATCAACTCCGATTATACAATATTCAAGAATGACCGTTTCGATATTATCAAGATAGGCGAAAGCCTTTCGTTCAACATGGTCAACCGAAACGGCCTGGGTGTAGCAACAGACGGTCCGTATTGGAACGACTTGCGCAACGCTCTAACCATGTATCCGTTCATGTCTGTATATGACAAAGACGGAGAATTTTCCAAAGAAATGGCTTGGGGTACTCCCGAAGTAAACCCTATTGGCAACTTGTTTTACAACCGCAGTTACAACAAAGGCGCAAGTTATGGTTTACGTTCAAACTTTTACGCATCCATACAACCGATAGAAAAACTGGTGTTCCGCACCAGTTTTGGTTTCGGCGCCTCGGCCAGCACTTCCCGTAGTTTCACGCCCAGTTATAATTTGGGACAAGACTATATTGTCATTCCCGGATTAGACCGGACAAATCAATCGTCCGGCGCAGGATACAGTTGGGTGTGGGACAACACGCTAAACTACGATTTCAAATTGGGAGATGCTCACAGTATCGGCGTTATGGCCGGCATGTCGGCCGAAAAATGGGGAATCGGAGAAGGATTAGAGGGCAGCAATGTCAATTCGGAATTTGGTTCTTGGAAAAATGCTTTCCTGAGCAACAATAAAACCATTATTGGCGACCGGACTACATTAAGTGGCTACCCTTGGGGAAATGGAGGCATCCTTTCTTACTTTGGACGTGTTACTTACGACTACAAAGGCACTTATATGGCTACGGTCAATATACGTACGGATGCGTCTTCAA
Organism: Bacteroidia bacterium; assembly: GCA_025999935.1. Lineage (GTDB taxonomy): Bacteria > Bacteroidota > Bacteroidia > Bacteroidales > Azobacteroidaceae > Azobacteroides. The sequence continues at coordinate 35,550 of BNXY01000025.1, forward strand.
ACTTCGCGCGCGGACATCGTTGGTCGAAATTTCCTTCCGTATCGGCAGGATGGGTAATGACAAACGAATCCTTTATGGAATCGACAAAAGATTGGTTATCTTTCCTGAAACCCAGAATCAGCTGGGGACAAAACGGAAACATGAATATTGACAGTTTTCAATACTTGGCAACCATCGCTATCGGCGGAAATGAAGCAGATTATTTCTTTGGCAACGACAAATTGGGAAAAACGACCGGCGCTTATCCTGATATCGTACCGAATCCTTTGGTATCTTGGGAAACCTCCGAACAGTTGGATTTGGGTTTTGATGCTTACTTCTTTAAAAATCGTTTGGGCTTTGTATTCGACTATTATAATAAAATAACCAAAAACTGGCTCGTCAGAGCGCCGACGCTTGCTACTGACGGTACGGGCGCTCCTTACATCAATGGTGGAGATATTCGCAATCGCGGTTATGAAATTTCAACATCATGGAAAGATAATATTGGCGACTTCTCTTACGGAGCCTCTTTTAATATTTCTTACAACGACAACGAAGTAACGAGATTGGCCAATGCAGAAGGAATTCTTAACGGACCCGGCGATATATTAAGTTCGCAAACCGGCGAATTTTATCGCGCACAAGTGGGTTATCCTATCGGTTATTTCTATGGATACAAAACAGACGGCATCTTTCAGAATGAAGCTGAAGTAAAAGCCTATATCGGAAGTAAAGGATTGATTCTGCCGGAGGCAAAACCCGGAGATGTGCGGTTCGTAGATTTAAATGGAAACGGCGAAATTGATGCCGCCGACCGCACGATGATTGGTAATCCGAATCCGGATTTTATCACGGGACTTTCCCTCAATGCCGCTTGGAAAGGATTTGATATTGCCATTTCCGGTAACGGAACTTTTGGCAACCAAATCGCTAAATCCTATCGTTCTTTCGCAGACCATACTTATCATAATTACACGATGGACATCATCAAAGACAGATGGCATGGCGAAGGAACTTCCAATAAAATTCCGCGTATTACCTCTTCGCCGCATATCAATTGGACTTATCTTTCCGATATTTATATTGAAAATGGCGACTATTTCCGCATCAGCAACCTTTCTTTCGGTTACGATTTCAAACAATTGTTTAAGAAATTGCCGTTCAAACAACTGCATGTTTATGCTACAGTACAAAATCTTTACACGTTTACCGATTATTCGGGTATGGATCCGGAAATTGGCAGGGGAGAAGGC
>BNXY01000026.1 GCA_025999935.1 Bacteroidia bacterium
CCGCTTTTTTATATATTTATCTTTTACGTTACAAATGTACTGCCTGTTTGTGCAATCGCATTGCACTTTGCAAATTATTTTCAATTATTTTTCGAAAAAATCGGCTAATAATTCTTTATCCAGCCCATTATTTACCCATTCTGTATATTTGTCTTTCTTTTGAAAGGCAAGATACAAAAACCGATCATTGAAATCATTTTGTTGATAAATCATCTTCTCGCGGGATTCATTTCATTTTTCCTGCTATTCCAACTGAAAACTTCTTTCGTCCGGAGATTTCTTTCCTCATCGTATTGATAGGCCGATAAAGAGGTTTTTTCATACCATCCGGAAAATCCGATGGCATACTTCGTTCGAGTGTCAATCTTTTCATTCTTCCATTTTGTATCATAAAACGGACCATTGATAATTGCGTTTCCGTCCACGTATGCAGATGAATTTACTGTCAGCAGGCTATTTTTAGTAGAAGATCCGTATTTTTAGCATATCCGGCACTTAAATAACGTCCACCAAATGGACCATAGCCTTTTTCCGCGACAAATAATTGATCATTAACGTAGCAGCCAAAAGTATTGGCGCCTTTTTGCGTTTCCGGCGGCAACTCCGTCCAAACTTTTTCCTCGCAAGATTCGCAGGAATTCAAAGCGAGTAAAAATAAAATCTGTAATAATTTGAATGATTTCATAAATTGGATTTTTAGATTATAAATTGGTTAATTCTTTCACAATACAATTTTTCCACTCCCCCGATTTAATCGAAGTAGCATCATGAAATGCCGTTTCTTGCAGTAGGAGATAAGTTCATAATGTCAAAGTTATAGTGTATTTTACCCCATGATACCTAAATAAGGTATCATATCCGATATTCATTAAAAGCAAAAAAGGGATAGAAAAAGTTGAAAGCTTTGCCAAACACTTGATACAGCTCAAAATTCATATTTTACCCGGCGTATCGAAGCATTCCAGCCCGGGATAGGTTGGAATCCATCTTATACACTGAACTGTTTATCGTTTCCCTTTCTTGTTCTGTTGCTCTTTTAGTCGTTGTTGTTCTTTCAACATAGCCTGTTGTTTTCTTTGCGCTTCTTCCAATCTTGCCATAAAACCGGATTTTTTCTTTACCGGTTTTTTCTTGTTCGCTTCTAATTTGAGCAATAAGGCTTCTTCGTTTAGGAAGTAGCGGAAAAGCAGGGTTTGAAGAATGGTTATCAAGGACGAAATACAATAATAAAAATTCAAACCGGCAGGATAGGAATTTAAAAATACCAACATGAATAAAGGCATGATGTACATCATCGTTTTCATGCCCGGCATTTGTTCCTGACCCGTATTTGCTTGATCCATATTGAATTTGGTGTAGAAAACATTGGTAATGGTCATCAACAAACAGAATAAACTGATGTGATTACCAAAATAGGGCGTGACGAAAGGAATATAGGTTTTCCAACTGATGATGGCATCGTAAGTGGCCAAATCATTGGCCCAGAGAAAACTTTCGTGGCGCAACTCAATGGCTGTCGGGAAAAACATGAACATGGCAAACAGGAAGGGCATCTGTAAGAGCATCGGCAGACAGCCGCTCATTGGATTGATACCCACTTGCTTGTATAATTCCATGGTTTTCTGTTGCCGTGTCATGGCGTTTTCCTGTCCGGGATATTTGGCGCTTATCGCGGCAATCTGCGGTTTCATTACCCGCATTTTGGCGGATGACATGAACGATTTGTAAATCAAGGGGAACAATCCGATTTTAATAATCAAAGTCAGGAAGAAAATCGCCAGACCGATGCTGCCGCACCAAGTGGTCAGCCAATCGAAAATCGGGATGATAATCCATTTGTTTACATATCGGAACAAACTCCATCCAAGCGGCACCAATTGCTCTAACTGAAGGTCTTGTCCCTGAAATTTTTCTTTGTCGTAGCTCTTTAACAAATTATAGTCATTGGGACCGAAATAAAAATTGAAGGCAATGTCTTTCGTCAATTTCGGATCAAAAGCTACGCTGGTAAGCGTTGTATATTTTTTCAGGTAGGTTGTATCTCCCTGCAAATACTTGGAATCTAACCGACTGGCTTCAAAACTTTCTTGTGCAATTAAAACGGAGGAGAAAAACTGGTCTTTATATCCAATCCACTTGAGCTTGGAAGCGATTTCCTTAGCATCGTCTTTCGATTCGCTCAATTGTTCAACGTTGTCGCTTAAATATTTGTAATTCAGACGTGTGTAGCGTTCTTCAAATTTCTCTCCTTTTTCTTGCTGACGGATTTTTTGCATCCAGCTGATATCCAAGGTGCGAGTTCCGGAAGAAACCTGATTTTCCAAGTTTTGGGGAATGATATTGAAATCGACCATATAATCGTCCGGGTGCAAGGTATAGACAAAATCGAGCGAAGCATCTTCTCCGGCTTTCAGGCTCAGGGTTGCTTGCAAAGGATTTTTACCGGAAGGGGTAAAAAACAAATCGCCGGTATTGATAATGCGGTTGTTGGCGGTAATCAAAGTGGTTGAAAATGCCGCTTCATCTCCGTCGAAGAGAACCAAAGGTCTGTCTTTGTAATCGGAAAATTTCTTTAGTTGTACGGAATAAATGCGACCGCCTTTGGTACTTAATTTGAGGATCATCAATTCATTTTCCAGAGTGATAAATTCCTCATTTCCTACAGCGGCTTCGGCAAAATCGCCGTAAATCGCCTGTAAACGGGTCTGATAAAGCGAATCGGAAGAGTCTTCGGAAATGAGCGCTTCTGCGGTTTGTTTTTCCTTGACTTCAATCAATTGCTGTTCTTCCAATTGTTGCGACCGTACAACGGCGGCTATGGAATCCTGCTGCCTGCGTTGCGCTTCAATTTGCTCTTGCGAAGGTTTGTTAAAAAACCAAAATCCTACAAATACGAGGATAATTAGTAAAAAGCCGGTAATTGTATTTTTATCCATATTATTTTATAAATAAGTAAAGAGTGATTATTCAATTTAAACTCAAAACGCTTAATTTTTAATTCTTTGTTGCCGCTTCAATAAAACTCATGAATAAGGGGTTGGGATTCACAACGGTGGAGTTGTATTCCGGGTGGTATTGGGTACCGAGATACCATTTCATTCCGGATATTTCAACTACTTCGACCAAGCCGGTTGCCGGATTGATACCTGTGCATTTCATCCCATTCGCTTCAAATAGTTTTTTGTATTCGTTATTAAATTCGTAACGGTGCCGGTGGCGTTCCCGTATATTTTCATTTTGATAGGCTTTGTAAGCAATCGAATCTTTTTCCAATTTACAATCGTAAGCGCCCAAACGCATGGAACCGCCCATAAACGTCAGGTTTTTTTGTTCTTCCATCAAATCAATCACTTTGTGCGGTGTTTCCGGATCCATTTCAGTAGAATTTGCATCTTTTAATCCCAATACGTTTTGGGCAAATTCAATAACCATACATTGCATCCCCAGACATACGCCGAAAGTGGGTTTGTTGTGTTCGCGAGCATATTTCAATGCGGCAAATTTCCCCTCAATACCTCTTTGTCCGAATCCGGGAGCGACTAAGATGCCGTCCATACTGCTCAGCAATTCCGCTACATTTTCATCCGTCACTTTTTCGGAATGGATGAAGTGCAAATCCAATTTCCGGCGGTGGTAAGTGGCTGCCTGCAACAAGGATTCATTGATGGATTTATAGGCGTCGGGCAATTCCACGTACTTGCCTATAAGCCCTATTTTAACCGTTTTCTTAGCGTGTTTCATGTTTTCCAGAAAGGCTTTCCAGCGGGTCAAATCCAATTTGCCTTTGACAGGCATGCCCATTTTCCGAAGTACTATTTTATCCATACCTTGTTCGGCTAAAACAAGCGGGACTTCATAAATACTGGGTACATCGTATGATTGAATAACTGCATTTTCATCTACATTACAGAATAAAGCCACTTTATGGCAAATATTTTCCGAAAGTTTCTCTTCTGTCCGGAGCACCAATATATTCGGCAAAATTCCCTGTTCCTGAAGCGTTTTCACGGAGTGTTGCGTGGGTTTGGTCTTCACTTCTTTGGCTGCCGCAATGAACGGCACATAAGTAAGGTGTACGCAAAGGCAGTTTTTACCCAATTCCCAACGCAATTGGCGAACACTTTCGATGTAGGGTAGGGACTCAATATCGCCCACCGTACCGCCGATTTCCGTGATGATGAAATCATATTCGCCGGTATTTCCCAATATCATAATGTTCCGTTTGATTTCATCGGTAATATGTGGAACTACCTGTACGGTTTTGCCGAGGAAATCGCCCCGCCGCTCACGGTCAATCACGTTCTGGTAAATACGTCCGGTCGTGATATTGTTTGCCATGGAGGTAGGCACGTTGAGAAAGCGTTCGTAATGTCCGAGGTCGAGGTCGGTCTCGCGACCGTCGATGGTTACGTAACATTCGCCGTGCTCATAAGGATTGAGAGTGCCCGGATCGATGTTGATATAGGGATCAAACTTTTGGATGGTTACCCTGAATCCTCTTGCTTGTAGAAGTTTGCCTAATGATGCGGCGACGATTCCCTTTCCCAGAGAGGAAACTACGCCGCCTGTAACGAAAATGTATTTTGTTTCTGCCACTGTTGTGAATGTTTGCAATTAAGCGGGCAAAGTTACAATTTTTTATTTAATAAAGAAAGAATATTTAAATAAAGCCTAAATATTATTTGGGATTTCTTTTGCCTATTTCCCTAAAAGTTCCGCGTAAAAGAAATTGAAGGCAAAAACGGAATCAATACAAAGGCCTTGTATTTGCCGTCTTTTTTATACACTGCGTATGGATTTTGTCGGGCGGTGGCGTTGAGCAAAGAAAATTGCCAGGTGCGGCTACCGTGTTTCATTGGTTGTTCCATCGTGAAATTAATATCCGTCCGAAAATAATTTTTCAAGCGGACATTGGGATAGGCGGGGATATAATCAATAACGCCGGCATTGTTAATCATGTCGTAAGCATCCGGTAAAGCGGACAATCCCATGCTTGGATAACCGACTTCCGGCACATAATACGGATAGCCTGTTTTGTATTGCAAATTCAGGGATAAAGTATTCACGTTCTTTCCTTTTTGGCGAATGATATAACTGCCGAATGCCGAAATATCATGCGGTGCATCGTATTTGAAAGGATAGAATTTCCCTTCAAATTGGCGTTTCGATTGGGAAAGCGTATAAGACAACCAAGCATTAATCTTGTTTTTTGAATATTCTACCATCAATTCCGCGCCCATGGATTTGCCTTTTCCCGTTTCGTAATCGGAATGAAAATCAAGGTAATTTTCCATGTTCTTAATCATGATTAAATTTTCCATTTGCTTCCAATATGCCTCTACCGAAAAAGTCAAATCGCGGGTGGTATAGTTTTTCCAACCGAGGGATATTTGTTGCGAAGTCGGTAAAATCGTTTCGTTGAACGGAATCCAGAAATCCTGCCGGACATTGTAATTCATCTCGTTGATGGAATGAACCGGCTGATGCATCCGGTCGTAAGCCAACATCAACTTGTTTTTTTCGCCTATATATCTATTGATTTTCAGACGAGGTTCGACCACGAATTTCGTTTTTTCCGTATTGTTGTAAAGCGCCGCCCGGATGCCTGCACTGAAAAGCCAATCCTGATAGCGGTATTCATCGTAAACAGAAGCGGAAACGGTATGTAATTTCAAACCGGCGGCATCGTAAGTGGTTTTATTGCTGTTAATTATCTTATACATATAATTGGGCGTGTAGATTTGCCTTGTCGCCTCCAAACCATAAGTGAGCGTAGTTGCATCGTTCAGTTTGTGTTCCAGCGAATTACGCCAACCGATTTCGTGCAGCAAAGAAGACGTGTTATTTTCCAAAGTATTTTTTACGCCTTCGTAATTCATCTCGCTTTTAAAATTGTTGAAATTATTCAATTGGGTATAATACAGGGTGGAAGATAAAAATAAACCGGGATTAAGTTGAGAAGTAAACCGCAACGAAGTCATCGTCGTTTTCCAACCGAATCCGGCTTTTTCGGAGTACTTTTCATAATCTTTACTTACTTTATTCAAGCCGTACATATCGTCGTATCCGGTATAAATCTGCCAGGAAAGTTTGCTTTTCGGATTGATTTTCCACGATAATTTTCCGTTTACATCGTAAAAAGCAATCATCGCCATGCCCTCCCCGCCTTCGGAGGCCAGCGCCATGACGCCGTTGTACAATAAATCAAGGAACGAACGCCGTGCGGTAAACAGATAACTCAACTTGTCTTTCAAAATCGGCCCCTCCGATGCCGCAGTTCCCGCCAACAAACCCAGCGAAAGCGAGTGTTTATACTGATTAAAATCGCCATCTTTCAGCGAAATAGCAGCTACGCCCGAAAGCCGGTCGCCATATACGGACGGAATCCCGCCCTTGTAAATATCGGCAGATTGCAAAGCATCCGAATTGAACATGGAGAAAAAACCAAAAGTGTGATTTTGATTGTAAACCGGCACATCGTCCATCAAGTAAAGCGTTTGGTCGTTGGTACCTCCTCGAATATTCAATTGGGAAGAGCCTTCCATGCCCGCCGAAACACCCGGCAGGAATTGCAAGGTTTTGATAATGTCGCGTTCGCCGAAAAACAAAGGCGATACCCGTAACTGTTTCATATTGATGCGCATATTGCCCAAGCCGCGACTGTCGATGTTTTTATTTCTCGCATGGACAACTATTTCAGAAAGATTAATCACTTTATTCAAACTATCGACAGCTAAACTATCTTCGCGGGCAATGAGTTGTGCGGATAATTCAAAACAACTGAAAATCAATAGAATAAAAGAAAATAAATGTTTCATTCGGGAATATCTAAAAAGTAATTCACTTCGTTCCAACCGGCAAAAATTCCCAAACCGTTCCGAATGTTGGAATACACCTGAACCGGTTGGAAAAATACGGAAGAAATATCGTCATCGTAGATAATCATGTTTTGTTGTTGGTATAAACTGCGGTTGTATTGGTCGTATTCTTTGCTTGCCGCAATTAGTTTTATCTGAACTTGCATTTGTTCGTAGTTGATGCCGGGGAAAAATTGAATCTTGTCGAGTTTGGGCAGGTTTTTGTTTTTTATCCGCATAAAAGAATTGTGCGTGATGGAACCCAAGGTTTCATCCAAACCGACTTCTTGATTCACTTTGTCTATCAGAATATTATTCACATAGATTGTATGGCATTGCGATATTTCATCCTCTTTAAAAACTTTATAAGCGGTAATCCACAGACTTTCCTCATTGGCAGGCGGAAACTGAAAAGCAGACAAATCAACGCGGTAATCATTCCAGTAAAATTGTTTGACTTTCTCCACTTTTGCCTCACAACTAATCGTTTTCGGAATGGATGTCGCAGCGGTAATTGTTTCATAACCGGTTAAAACAGCTTCAATCGTATAATTTTTGCCCGTTACCGGATAATAATCCAAGTGCAGCAGAGTGTCGGGACAAATCGCATCATAAAGAATCGTTTCATCCTCTTTCAACAAAACCCGAACCCCATTTGCCGCTTTGAACCAATAACCGGAATCCATTTTCAAGGTGGTATAAAAATAAATATCCATCGGATGATTCGGATTCAGAAAGCTGTTGACGACTAAACGATTCGGCTCATCAATAAAGGAATCGCCCATATCATAGTCGTATGCACAAGAAGACAAAAGGCATACGAAGATCATGCCCAATAAGCTATTTTTCATATTCAATCTGAAAATTTAGAATGGAATGAAAAGCGAGAGTTGCCAAAGGTTCATTTTCCCGGACGAAAAATATCTGTCATTTACCTGATCTGTAAAACCCAATTTGTAAGCCAACCCGATTTCAGCAAATTTCAAATTATAACCGATTTTTGCCGTGAGCGGTATGTCATATTTGTATTCGGCGGATGTTCCGTCTAAATAATATAGGCTTGGTTCTATACCGATACCTGCATGAAAACTCTTGAATATTTTGTAATTGAAACTGCCGGCCAAAGAAGCGTAAAAATTCCTGACAGTAGTCTCAAATTGACGAGGTGCATTCGGGTCCGGATACGGATTGAGATAATATTTTTGTCCATAATGAAAGTTTATCATCCCTACATTGGCATCTATATCATAGAAAAACGATTTGTTTTTAGATTGAATTCGGAATCTATAACCGATTGCCGCATTGAATTTGCCTGCCAGCTTACTGTTATCAAGATATCCGGGATTTATCTTTACATCCCGCGATGTCCCGTTTCCGCCGCTCAAAATTAGACCGTTTTGATTTTGGGCATGGACTATCAAAGAACTAATGAATAGAAAAACTAAAATAAAAAATTGTTTCATGATTTATGTTTTAATAATAAATATACACGTGTTCGTATTCATGTACCAAGTATTCGACAAAGATACGATAAATTCTATAAGAAGAGGCTACCATAGACGTTTTCTATCAAAAAATAACCTTTTATGGCAGCCTCTTATAAAAAACTTAAATATTTACATTTATAAATTGTAGTGTTCCTTGTGATCCAAATCCTTGGAAATCAATATACATAACACCTATCATTGGAACGGCTTGATGCACAAGGTAAAATATGAACCCAAAACGAATACTATGAATTTTACAAATCCATTAACGTGCTATCTATTTTATAACAAAAATGGAAAAACACAAATTGCAGCAGCTGAAATTTTGTATATTAGGAAAAATAGTTTATTTTTGTGATACAATTAAAAAATTGTTCCCTGTTGTTAGGTAAACTATTTAAAAGAAAAATTCATGACAAAAAAAGAATTGACTTACAAAGAAGCATTTACTCGTTTGGAAGAAATTCAAGCCTTGATTGAAAGTAATAAATTAGATGTAGATGATTTAAGCGAAAAATTGAAAGAGGTGTCTGTCTTATTGAAGATTTGCAAGGATAAATTATTTTTGGCAAGCGAAGAAACCAAAAAGATTTTGGAAGAAATAAAATAAAAACGGATATGCAAAACAAATACATCATTATTGTAGCCGGTGGAAAAGGTTTGCGTATGGGCGCCGATATGCCCAAACAATTTTTGCTTTTGAATGGTCGTCCGGTGTTGATGCACACGATTGAGGCATTTTACCTCTACGATTCGGCTATTCATATCGTTTTGGTTTTGCCGGAAGGGCAGAAAGTTTATTGGAAAAACCTCTGTGAGGATTACGATTTCCGGATTTTCCACCAAGTTGTTTTGGGCGGCGAAACCCGTTTCCATTCGGTAAAAAACGCTTTGTTCCTGATTGAGAAACAATTGGCTGCCAACGAACAGGGATGGATGGATGATGTATTGATTGGCGTGCATGACGGCGTTCGGCCTTTAGTTAGTAAAGATTTAATTACCAAAGCTTATGGGCAGGCCGATTTTGAAAAAGGAGCTTATCCGGTGGTGGCGGTAACCGATTCTTTGCGAAAATTGTCGGGTTCATCCAAAAAGTCCGTTCCGGTTGACCGTTCAAAATATTATTTGGTGCAAACGCCTCAGGTTTTTCAGGGAGATATTCTGATAAATGCTTATAAACAAGAATATAAACAAGAATTTACCGATGATGTTTCAGTCGTGGAATCCGCCGGAATATGCCATCCGGTAATGATTGACGGGAATCGGGAAAATATCAAAATTACCACCCCCGTGGATTTTGTAATTGCCCAAACCTTGATAAAATGCAAGATTTAAGTCAACAAAATATCATGTATTTGCCGGGAGTCGGCCCCAAAAAGGCGGATGTACTCCGGAAAGAAATTGATGTGATCTCTTGGGAAGATATTTTGTATTATTTTCCGTACAAATACATCGATCGAAGTAAAATATTCAAAATCAGAGAGATTGACGGCAATATGCCCTACATCCAACTCAAAGGAAAAATCCGTTATTACGAAACAATCGGCGAAGGTCACAAACACAGGTTGACTGCTGAATTTTACGACAATACGGGAAGTATCGACTTGGTTTGGTTTCAGAATATCAAAGCCATTCAAAATCTCTACAAGCCTGAAACAGAATATATCTTATTCGGAAAACCGACTTTTTTCAATAACAATATCAATATTGCTCATCCGGAATTGGATACGGAAGATAAATTTTTCAATCGCGAGGTAGGCGTTCAGGGTCAATACAATACAACCGAGAAAATGAAGAATGTCTTTCTTCATTCGCGGGCAATACAAAAAATTATCACATCCGTTCTGGAAAGTATCAAAGAACCGCTTCCCGAAACTTTGCCGAATTATATCATTCAAAAAGCGCATGTAACTTCCTTGGACGAAGCGATTCGCAATATCCATTTTCCGGCATCGCCCGTTTTGTTGCGAAACGCGGAATTTCGGTTGAAGTTTGAGGAATTATTCTACTTGCAACTCAATATTTTACGGGTTACCAAATATCGCGAAAAACGCCTCGGCGGATTTCTTTTTACCAAAGTAGGCGATTATTTCAACCGGTTTTATTCCGAAAATCTTCCTTTTGAATTGACCGGCGCACAAAAACGGGTCGTCAGGGAAATTCGCCGCGACATGAACTGCAGTCGGCAAATGAACCGTTTGCTGCAAGGAGACGTGGGCAGCGGAAAGACTTTGGTCGCCTTGCTTTCCATCCTGATCGCCATCGACAACGGTTTTCAGACCGCCCTCATGGCGCCTACGGAAATCCTTGCCAACCAACATTTTGAAACCGTCAGTCAATTGCTGGAAGGTTTGGAAATTGAAGTGCGACTGCTGACCGGTTCTACTAAGAAAAAAGAACGTGAAAAAATTCTGCCTGACGTGCAAGCAGGTAAAATACAGATTCTTATCGGTACCCACGCTTTGATTGAAGATACGGTTGTGTTTGCCAATCTGGGTTTGGTGGTCATTGACGAACAACATCGTTTCGGGGTAGCTCAACGGGCTAAACTCTGGAAAAAGAACACCGTTCCACCACATATTTTGGTAATGACGGCAACACCGATTCCCCGTACCTTAGCGATGACTTTTTACGGCGATTTGGATGTATCGGTCATCGACGAATTACCTCCGGGGCGAAAACCGATAAAGACTTTGCATATTTACAGCGCCAAGCGGAATAATTTGTACAGTTCCGTGCGTCAACAACTCCGCGCCGGGCGGCAAGTTTACATCGTTTATCCGTTGATTGAGGAAAGTGAAAGCATGGATTTGAAGAATCTGACCGCCGGTTTTGAAACCACAAAGGAAATTTTCCCGGAATACCAAGTCTCGATGGTGCACGGTAGAATGAAACCGGCTGAAAAAGAAGCGGAAATGCAAAAGTTTGTTGCCGGAGAAACCCAAATTATGGTGGCGACAACGGTTATTGAAGTAGGCGTGAATGTACCGAATGCCTCCGTGATGATTATTGAAAACGCCGAACGTTTTGGACTTTCGCAGTTGCACCAGTTGCGGGGCAGGGTAGGGCGAGGCGCCGATCAATCATTCTGTATCTTATTGACTGAATACGAATTATCCGAAAATACCCGCAGGCGTATCGCAATCATGACCGAAACGAACGATGGTTTCCTGATTGCCGAAGAAGACCTGAAACTGCGCGGCCCCGGCGATATCGACGGAACACAGCAAAGCGGCATAGCATTCAATCTCAAAATTGCCAATCTCTCGCAAGACGGACAAATCCTCTCGCTTGCCCGCGACTTCGCCCTCGAAATATTAGAAGCGGATTCCTTGCTTCAAAAACCCGAAAATGTTTTATTGAACCGGCAATTGAAAAAACTAAACCAGTCCAAACAAATGGGCTGGTTTATGATTAGCTGATTATCATTTTTTATTTTGCTTGATAAACCGTCTTCCCTTTAGTTATCCCATTTTCATTGAACGAGTCTATTGAGAAAAAGTACTCCGAATCGCGGTTGAAATAACCGGCTTCCAATTCGGTAGCGTCCATTACCATGGATGTATTTTTCAGTTGGTCTTTCTTCACGCCCCAATTAATAATATAGCCGGTAGCGCCACCCGCTTTATCCCAATTGAATTGAAACCGGCGGCGGTCTTCTTTGCGGGTTATCTTTAAGCCGGAAACGGTTTCTGGAGCTTTGCCCTTGCCATGACCGAATACGCGAAAATCGTATAGAGAGAATTTTCCATCGGTTATGTTACGGCTATTGGTGATTCGTAAAAACCTCGTTATTAATTGTTTATCAAATACAATAAAATCATGAGGAGCATCTTTCAAGTTCTGCGTACGATCGATAATACGTGTCCATGTTACGCCGTCGGTCGAACTTTCCACATAATATTGGTAGTTGAAATAGGAAACTCCATTGGTTGCTCTGAGCGTGAAACCTTGATCTGCAAAATTCACTTGAACAGCCCGCACTTCCATTGGTTTACCCAAATCGACTTGCCACCATTCGCCTGCATTGCCTGTTTGAGCCGACCACCATGTTTCGACTTCTTCATCGTTTCCTTTTTCTGCCTCATATTCCGGCAAAAACGAGGATGCTATTGCTTTTTTGCCATACGACAACACATTCCATCCCATCGACAAATCGTTTTTTTCGAAATTTAATTTCTTTTCGGGGATATAGTAGGGGTAATCCGTTAGAACTGTATGTGCATGGAACACATCGTCTTTAGACGATGCATATATGGGGAATAATCCCAACCGTCGTTCAAAACTGTGCCGAATGGATACTTTCATTGTGGCCACATGCCAATAGTTGCCATACTTATCCTTGAATGAATGTCCGTGTCCCGCTCCGCCGATAAAACCGCCGGGCTTGAATGTAAATGGATTGCTTTCTTCGTAAGTATAAGGGCCTAACGGATTGTCGGATACGTATATGCCATCACCGTAAACTCTAACTTCCGTACCCGGTGCGGCATATTGGAGGTAATATTTTCCTTTGTATTTTATTATACAGGGGCCTTCGTTATAGCCGTCCTTTCCTAAATTGTTGAATGGGCCTTTTTCTTCCCAGCCGTATTTTTTGAAATTGTGTGTAATCAATATTTGCGCTTCGCCAATAACCTTAAATCCATCTTTCGGGTCAACTTCCACGCCGATAATCGGGTCTTTGTCGGAACATCCCCAGTAAATATATACCCTGCCGTCGTCATCTTTGAAAAATGCAGGGTCAACGTTGCCCTTCAATTGAAATTGAAACTTGGCGTTTATGTCTTCCCACTCATCTTTATCAGGATTTGTACTTCTGAAAATCTTCGGATCGGACGAACTCATGTAATAGATAGCATCGTCCATAACCAGCACTGTCGGTGCATAATGCTCGATAGTAGTAATGGTTTTGCACGGGATATACGTCCATTCGGCTAAATCCGGCGAACTCCAGTATCCTCCCGATTTGGAAGCAAACAAATAATATTTTCCTTTGAAATATTCGCATACGGGGTCGGCGGCTTCGCGTCTGCTCGGATAATTGTCTTCGGGATAAAAACGGTAATTTAGGTTGATCGGATTGGCTATTATCTTTTTTTGAGCGTTTACCGGTAAACCGAACAGTATAACTGTCAAAGTATAAAAAAATATTTTTTTCATGTATAATACATTTTTCTCTATTTCACTTGGAGGCGTTTTGCAAATTTATTTTTGCACAAAGTTAGCTAATTAGATAATAATAGCCAAGAGAAACGCTAAAAATATTGGGAAAAGATTCTTTCTTGTTTCAAAAACCCGAAAATGTTTTATTGAATAGGCAATTGAAAAAATTGAACCTGTCTGTCCAAACAAATGGGCTGGTTTATGATTAACTAAAAAATTTCGACTTAAAATTAATGCAAAAAAATGCTTGTTTGCGAAAAAATAATCATTATCTTTGTATAAAAATATAAAAATGGAAACAGTTGTTATTCAGGCGAAAAATAAATCAGATGTGAGATTTCTGATGGATTTTGCACGGCGTATTGGTAGCTTTGCTACAATTATTGATACTGAATATCTGGAAGATGCCTCTCTCGTTTCTTTAATTGAAAAAGGTCTGAAGACAGAAAGTGTCAGCCGTGATGAAAAAACAAGAAAAGGCTGTTGAATAAATAGTTGAAAAAATTGAACCAGTCCAAACAAATGGGCTGGTTCATGATTATTGGAGAATGGTCGAAATCGTATTGATATGGGGTTTCGACTGTATATAAGGAACTTACTTTAATTATAAGAACATTCGGAAGGATAATCTTTTTTTGAAAGCAGGAACGATAAGTCGTCGCCGGAACTCAATTCTATGGGTTTTTGTCCTTTTTTAAATAAACGCGCTGTTTTTGAACCGACTAATTTTAAGTTTTTACCTTCCCATTTCAACAAAGTGGCTTCGCGCAATCCCAAAACGTAAATATCCGGATTGATTTCAATAAATTCATTGATGCGCATTTCGCGGGTTTCTCCGCCGAATCCTTCGGGATGGACATCCATATAATGCGGATTGATTTGGAAAGGAATCAAATTCAAGGTGTCGAATCCGAGCGGGTCGATAATCGGCATGTCGTTGGTAGTCCGAAGGGTAGGGCAGGCTACATTGCTTCCGGCGCTCCACCCGATGTAAGGTGTTCCGGCTATTACTTTTTTGCGAATGGGCTCCATTAAACCGTTGTCGTGCATCATGCGAACCAATTGCCAGGTATTTCCGCCGCCGATAACGATGGCTTCCGCTTTTTCAATGGCTTGAACAGGGTTCCAAGAACGGTGGATACTCGTTATGTGATGTCCCAATTTGGAAAATCGGGCTTCCACTTTAGCTTCGTATTCTTCAAAGCTAAAAGTGACTGCAGCATAAGGAATAAATAAAGCAGTGACAGGTTTTTTTCCTAAAAATGCTTTTATTTCTTTCCTTCCCCAAGACAAATATTCTTCTCCCGGATTAGTTGAATTGCTTAATAGTAAAAGTTTCATATAAACCTATATTAGTGAATAATTCTGCAAGATACGACAAAAATATCATAAAACAAATTTTTGTCGATTTTTTGCAACTTATTTTCAAAATATTTGTACCTTTGTGCAAAATATTGAACGGTGTTAAGACGATGGACTGGTATTGCATTGATTTTTACGGCCAATATACTTTTATTGGCCTATAGCGTTGCACCCCATCACCACCACAACGGAATCCCGCATTTTGCTTGGTTTGACTCCGATCATTCCGAAGATAGCCACCAGTGTAACAGTTGCTGTTGTCATCACGAAAATGGCGAAACTTGTCTTTTCGAGCAAGGCATTGATGTCGTTTACGAAACAAAAGAAGATTGTTCCCACGCGCTCTGCGCCTTGCACAACCACGATTCGGAAATGCTTCTGCAAGCCGTTTTATGGTCTTACAATTATGACTTTTCTTCGGTTCTGAAAGAATTGCCTCCCAAAGAACCACCTTATTTAATAAATTATTGTTCCGATTACGCAAACACCGGTCTGGGTTTGCGTGCTCCGCCTGCTGTCTGAACCTTGATTTTAATCTTACCAAAATCGTGGTTCAAGACAATTTGTATCCATTATTATTTATAAATAACATTCAATCATGAAACCCGCATGTAAAAGTTGCGCCAAAGAGCATGATTAGATGCGGGTTCCATGGTTCCATAAAAAAACAAATTAATCGCATGAAAAAAATATTTTTCGTCATGGCTGTTTACAGCCTGACATTTACAGCTTGTCATCACACGCATGAAGGACATTCCCACGATGCGGCGCATGAACATGACGAGCATCAAGATGAGGAAGCGCATGAAAATATCGACGCCATTCATTTTGAAACAGAACAGCAGGAAAAAATCGTTTTTGCAGTAGAACATCCTGCTATAGAGACTTTTGGTCAGGTTATTAAGACCACGGCGCAAATTCAATCTTCCCAAGCGGATGAGGCGATTATTGCCTCCGGAACTTCGGGAATTGTAATTTTTCCCCAGGGAAATTTAACAGAGGGTAAGCCGGTTAATCCGAATCAGCCCTTGTTTACCGTTTCGGGCGCCGGATTGGCGGATAACAATTCCAATGTTCGTTTTACGGAAGCGCAGACGAATTTTCGGAAAGCGGAATCGGATTACAAACGCGCCCAAGGATTAATCCAAGAAAAAATCATTTCCGAAAAGGATTTTCTCCAAATCCAAAGCGATTACGAAACAGCCAAAGCGGTTTACGACAACCTCTACAAAAATTTCAGTAGCGGGGGACAAACCGTTTCCGCGCCGTTTGCGGGATACATCAAGCAGGTTTTGGTCGAAAATGGGCAGTTTGTGGAAGAAGGCAGTCCGCTTGCCGTCGTTTCCAAAAACAAATCTCTGATTTTGAAAGCGGATGTTTCGCCGAAATATGCCGCTTTATTGCCTTATCTTTCTTCGGCAACGGTTCGCGGCATGGATAAAATTACCTATTCTTTGGAAGAACTGAACGGAAAAATTCTGTCTTTCGGAAAATCGTTGAATAGTGATAATTATTTGATACCCGTAAGTTTACAGATTGATAATAAAGCCGGATTTTTGTCAGGCGGATTTGTAGAAGTCAGCCTGAAAACCCAATCGGGTAATCCGGTAATGACGGTTCCGGTTTCGGCTTTGACGGAAGACCAAGGGATATTTTTCGTTTATGTACAACTGAATCCCGAATCTTTTGAAAAACGGGAAGTGACCATTGGAGTGACCGACGGAATCCGAACAGAGATTCTTTCCGGTTTGAATAAGGACGAACGAATTGTGACGAAAGGAGCTATTTCGGTCAAATTGGCGCAATCGACGGGTGCATTAGACCCACATGCAGGACATGTTCATTAATTAAAAAGGTATGTTAAACAAAATTATAAATTTCTCGCTTAACAATAAGTTATTCATATTGTTAGCGGCAGTTTTGCTGATATTCTTCGGAGTTTATACAGCGAACAAAATGGATATTGACGTTTTCCCGGATTTGACGGCGCCGACGGTGGTTGTGATGACCGATGCCGGAGGAATGGCCGCCGAAGAAATCGAACGGCTGATAACTTTCCCGATTGAAACGGCGGTAAACGGCGCGACCGATGTGCGCCGCGTGCGTTCGGCTTCCAAGCAGGGCAACTCGTTTGTTTGGGTAGAGTTTGATTGGGGAACGGATATTTTCAAGGCGCGGCAGATTGTGAGTGAAAAAATAGCTACGCTTTCGTCGGTTATGCCCCAAGGAGTGCAACCGGTTTTGTCGCCTCAATCAAGCGTGATGGGTGAAATCTTTTTCATCGGATTGCAGTCCGATTCAACCCCTGCGATGGACTTGCGGACGATGGCCGAATGGCTCGTAAAACCCGCTATTCTGGCTACCGGAGGCGTGTCGCAAGTAACAATTATTGGCGGAGAGTACAAACAATATCAAGTGTTTGCCGACCCGCAGTTGATGAAATATTATAAGGTGTCGCTGAATGAATTGGCGGAAGTTTGTTCGGGAATCAGTGAAAACTCGGCGGGCGGCATTGTCCGAGAATACGGGAATGAATATGCGCTTCGCGGAATCGCACGAACACACGATTTAGACGAATTGGGAAATTCTATCGTGAAAACGAATGGCAATCAACCCGTCTATCTGGGCGATGTGGCGGAAGTGAAAGTCGGTGCAGCCGTGAGTATGGGGAGCGCCTCTCAAAATGCCAAACCATCGATTATCCTTTCCGTTTCCAAACAACCGAATGTCAACACCTTAAATGTTACGAAAAATGTAGAAAAAAACTTGCTGGAATTGCAGAAATCACTTCCTCCCGATGTGAAAATGGATACCAAAATTTTCCGTCAGGCCGATTTTATTGAAACTTCGGTCAACAATGTAGCGCGCGCCTTGCTTGAAGGAGCTATCTTTGTGATTATCATTCTTTTCCTATTTCTCGGCAGTTTTCGTACAACCTTGATTTCCGTCGTTGCTATTCCGCTCTCGCTGTTGGGGACGGTAATTGTCCTGCATTTGCTGGGTATGAACTTCAACACCATGAGTTTGGGTGGAATGTGTATCGCCATCGGCTCTTTGGTGGACGATGCGATTATTGACGTGGAAAATGTGTATAAACGCTTGCGGCAGAATCATCAAAAGCCCAAATCGGAACAGGAATCGTCCTTCAAAATCGTGTTTGACGCTTCCCGTGAAATTCGCGCTTCGATTTTGAACGCCACTTTCATCATTATCGCGGCTTTTACCCCCTTGTTTTTCCTTTCGGGAATGGAAGGGCGCATGTTGAAACCGCTGGGAATTACTTATGTCGTTGCTTTATTCATGTCGTTGATTGTCGCCATGACGCTGACGCCTTTGCTTTGTAAAATGATGTTGTCGGGCGATAAGTATTTGAGTAAAAATGAAAAAGACAGTTTTGTGGCGCGGAATTTAGCAAAATATTATGAACGCTCTTTGAAATGGGCGCTTCGGCATAAAAAACCGGTAGTAATTTCGGCTATTACGCTGTTTATCATTTCTTTGGCTTTATTTATGAATATGGGAAGAAGTTTTTTACCCGATTTTAACGAAGGCGCATTGACCATTTCAGCCGTTTGCAAACCGGGTGTTTCGTTAGAAGAAACCGACCATTTGGGAATCCGCATGGAAGAAGAATTGTTGAGCATCCCCGAAGTCACAACGACCGCCCGCCGGACGGGTAGAGGAGAATTGGACGAACATTCCCAGTCTTCCAACGGAACGGAAGTCGATGTGAAATATACTTTGGACAAGCGTTCCAACGAGGCATTTCTGGCAGAAGTGCGGAGCAAATTGACCGATATTCCCGGCATTGCCATCACTGTCGGGCAACCGATTGGGCACCGCATCGACCACATGTTGTCGGGAACCCGCGCCAGTATTGCGATAAAATTGTTCGGAAGCGACCTGAACCGCTTGTTTTCCTTGGGAAATAAGATTCAGAACACGATTGCGGATATTCCCGGATTGGTGGATGTGAGTGTGGAACAACAAACGGAAGTGCCGGAAATTCAAATCCGCGCCAACCGGCTGATGTTGGCCAGATACGGAATTACGATAGAAGACTTTAACCGATTTGTAAGTCTGGCTTTTTCAGGCGAAAAATTGGCGGAAATCTACGAAGGTCAACGAAGTTTCGATTTGGTTTTGAAACTAAATCCGGATTATACCACGACTATGGAAGGCATCAAGTCGGCTTTGATTGATACCGGAAACGGTGGAAAAGTGCCTCTTGAAGAAGTGGCGGATATTGTTTCGACCTTGGGGCCAAACTCCATCAGTCGGGAGAACGTGCAACGGAAAATCGTGGTTTCCGTCAATGTAGCCGGTCGCGATGTGGGCAGCGCCGTGAAAGAAATTCAAGAAACAGTAGCCTCCAAAATTACCTTGCCGGAAGGTTACCGTTTGGAATACGGCGGACAGTTCGAGAGCGCACAAAAAGCTTCCGGAACGTTATTGTTGACATCCCTGTTGGCGATTGGGATAATCTTTCTGCTTTTGTTTCAGGAATTTAGGAATATCCGTTTGGCAGCGATTATCCTTATCAATCTGCCTTTGGCGTTGATTGGCGGGGTATTTGCGGTATATTTCACTTCGGCAGTAGTAAGTATCCCGTCGATAATCGGATTCATCACGTTGTTTGGAATCGCTACGCGGAACGGCATCCTGCTCGTCTCCAACTACCAACATCTGAAAGAAAAGAAAGTACCTTTATATGAACGAATTGTAAAAGGTTCGACCGACCGTCTGAACGCTATTCTGATGACAGCCATCACAGCTGGTTTAGCCTTGCTCCCCATGGTTTTCAACGGCGATAAACCCGGCAATGAAATTCAAAGTCCGATGGCGACCGTGATTTTGGGCGGTCTGCTGACCTCCACACTGTTGAATATTTATATAGTACCTATGTTGTATCAAAAGTCTGAACCACGATTTTAGTAAGATTAGAAAGAAAAACGATGAAAAAGTTATTATTTATACTACTGATATTCTGTGCATCTCAACTATATGCACAACAATCCGTGCTCGAAAAAATTGAGCAAAACAACACGGTTTTATCGGCTCTCCGCAAACAAGCTGATGCTGAAAAAATCGCCAATAGAACCGGTATTTATCCGGAAAATCCCGAAGTAGAATTTCATTATCTCTGGGGTAATCCTGCTGTTTCCGGCAACAGGGTCGATTTTTCCGCTACTCAAAGTTTTGATTTTCCAACGGCCTATTATTATAAACGGAAAATTTCCGACACGCAAAATCAGCAATTGGATTTGAAATATTTGTCGGAACGGAAAAACGTTCTTTTGGAAGCGCAATTTATTTGTATCCGGCTGATTTATCAAAACGCCCTTTCCCGCGAATTGGCCAAAAGACTCAGTCACGCCCAACAGATTGCCGCCGCTTATCAGACGAAATTTGACAAGGGCGATGTTTCGGTTTTGGATTTGAACAAGTCGAAAATCAATCTGTTGAATGTTCAAAAAGAATACGATTCGGCGGTTACGGAAAAGGATTTTCTATCAGCCGAACTGATTCGTTTGAATGGTGGAAATTCCCTTGATTTTCCGGTTGCCGAATTTTCGCCGATCTTGCTTCCCGGAAATTTTGAGCAGTGGTACGACGAACAAAAGGCAAAAAATCAGGGTTTGCAGTATTTGCAGCAGGAAACCGCTTTGAGCCGTAAGAACGAGAAATTGCAACGTTCGTTGAATCTGCCCAAAATTTCGGCAGGATACATGAGTGAAAAAGTATTGACCGAACAATTTCAGGGACTTACGCTGGGCATTTCCATTCCTTTGTGGGAGAACAAAAATACCGTGAAGCGGATTAAAGCCCAAACGCTGGCCAATCAGGAAACCGAATCGGATGGAAATCTCCGGTTTTACAACGAATCGCAGGCGCTTTACAAGAAAGCCGTTCATCTGCAAAAGATTGCCAACGATTACAAACAAAGCGATTTATCGGACGATACGGTGGTTTTGCTGAAAAAAGCCCTGGATGCCGGCGAGATTTCCTTGATTGATTACATCCTCGAATGGAGCATGTATTACGAATCGGTCAATAACCGGCTCGAAACCGAACGGGATTTGCATTTGACGGTTGCGGAATTGATGCAGTGGGAGTTGTGAAAACATACCTGTCATTGCGGGCTTGACCCGCAATCCCCTAATGTCCGTAAAATTTTACTCCTAAATCCCCTTTAGGGGATTTAGGGGTAAAATTTGATTTATTAAAACTCAAATTCCGCAACTTTGAGCAATCCGTCTCTTTCCGTATTTTCTTTCGACATTTGCAGGCAAACGACTTGACGTTGTTCGCCCCCGTCAGCGTATTTGCTGTAAATTTCCGCCATAATGGTAGAAGGACCTTCGGCTTTGACTTGCGAATCACCGTAGTAGTTGACAAATACTTCATATTTTCCTTTGATGGCTTTTTTCAACATAAACTGTTCGGGTCCATACCCTTGCGTAATATCTTGACTGATGCGTCCACCCATCGCTGTTTCCCTGTGACTGTAAAAACAAGTTTCGCCGCGCGGGTCTTTCACGTGCAAATCAATATCCGTATTGTTCATATTCCAATTGATTACCACGCGAATATCCACCGGCATCGCTTTGAGCAGTTTTTTATCCATCGCGGCAGTATTCAGTTTGCTGTTTTTGGCTATCAGATGATTGAGTTCCGTCACAACGACTTCTTCAATTCCACAGCTTCGTGCATTAATGCTTTGTGCATACGATTGTGTGAGAACGGAATACAAGCTATCTAATGCTGTTTGATTATGACCGTTATCTGCCAATGCCAGCGCATAATCGCGATAACTTTGCGGTTCCATCGGTCGCCATTGAATCACTTTTTTGCAAATATAGGTTTCGAGGGCATATTCTTTGTATTCCTTTAAGCGATAGCCTAATAAACGGTAAAGCGAAGCATTTTCCAAATCTATATCGGCAATGGAAGTCAGTATCCGAATCGATTTTTCGCGGTCGTTGAGTTTGAAAAACCAATCCGCCATATCGAAATAGAACGTGGGCGTGTTGATATAATCCGGACGAAGTTTCAGGTAAATTTCGTAATCGACATCCGCTTTTCCGGTCAATTTCTTAGAATATTCATTGTCCTGTTTGATGGGAGCCAGTTTGATGACCGGTTGGGAAATGCTTTTATCTTTTGCAAAACCGGTAGAAATAAATTCCTTATTATCAACCAATTCTGCTTGGCTGTACATCATTTCTGCATCACTCACATCTTCATCAGCAACGATTACAGGAGGTGTAAATTGAACTGTTTCCATAAGATGCGGCGGATCAGGCGCTTCCTCTACAATAACTCGATATTCTTGTATATCAGCAATATCTACTCTTTCTTCATAGTGTACATTTTGATTATCCGGTTGCGGATATTTCGGTTTTTTAGGCGTGAAATCCGTATTCCACCATTCCTGTAAATTTTTAGCGGTAGCTAAAGCAGCATTTAAAAAATCTTGATGTTGGCGAAGTGTTTCTTCATCTTGCTCTTTTTTCCAACGGAAATATTCGGCTTGCAATTCAGCCGGCGGAACGATATTATAAGTAATATAATCCTGTACGGTTTCAAGCACAATCAACGAAGTATTGCGGGTGACGATGCCGAATTGCTGTCCGAGTTCCGTCAATTCCTCCTTGTTTTGCTCGTAGCGCATATCCAATTCGTTGATTTTTTTCTGCGCCCAGATGCGATGCACATTTCCCTGTTGCGCCGCCTCTTTGCTGTTCAGTTTTACCGTAATCCGCTTTTCGACCTGATTGTTGTAACCGAAACGCAAAGTCAAATTTGTATTATGGGTATCCAATATTCCGGCAATGGAAAAATGTCCATGCACCGGCGTTGATACCGACGGATAAACTTCTTTTACATCATTATTCGCCTCTATTCCAAGAAAATGAAGTGTTTCATACAATAATTCATTTTTAAGTGTAGCCGGAGCTAAAGCGTTCAGATTGATAAATTTACCATTCGTTTGCGCGGCAATCCATTTCATCGAACTGTAATCGGCTTTGGCAGAAGATACGATACAATGAATGGGATGATTTTTAATTTCCGTATTCAAGGCGATAAAATCGGCGTCGCTCAAAGTGGAAAGTCCATCGGAGAAAAATAAAAATTCGGACGAAATATTTTTCAATTGTATCGCGCTAAAATTTGTTCCGCCATCATAAGTGACTGATTCCAATGCTTTTCGTAAATTTGACCAATCGCCGTTTTGGATTTTATATACACCGTTTTTAGTCAGCCGGTTATTCAATAAATAGAGCGAAACGGAAAGGTCTTTCTTTTCTTTGATAATCACATCCAACACTTCCAATTCTTTGTTAATGTCGCGTTGCAAACCACTCAACGAAGCATCCCAGATAATACCCAATGATTCGCCCCATTGTTTTTTACGGGTTTCCGTTTTGGGCATACACGAGGCAACAAAATAATAACTTTCCGATGCCGATTGCATCAAAACCTGCGGTATTTCGGTCGGAGCCGGCAATGAGAAGACCAAGGCGCGGTCGGTTTGGTAATTTTTGCGCGTAAAGTTGGCTACAAAATTTTCGCCTTGTGCATCAAAAATAATTTCTTCCGACAATTTTTCTTCGATTCGAGGTTTTACCTTGCTTTTCCAAACGCTTGCTTTCAACGAGAAATTTTCGATAGCTTCTTGGTACGACATAGGCAAACGGTAGTAAAACGAACGGTTTATCACCGGCAATTCTTCTTCGTAACCAATAGAAATAGTGCGAGTTCCATTGGATGGAATAGGATAAATCCGGGTGCGGAAATTATTTCCTTCCACCCTTTCGAGCAATCCCGGGTCAACGCGCCGTTGTTCGATTTCCTCAAAAACTTGCGTGGCTTTGGCTTTTTCAACCGGCACGGCTTCGCGCATTTTTCCGTTGATGTCCAATGCGTAATGGCTCACCGTAACGCCATCGGGTAAAGGAAAAAGCAATTCGCCTTCGAGTATTTTTCCCGTCCGGTTTTTGAAAACCATCACATACTTGGTGGAAGCGATATTCCCTGTAACTTCCACCTGAATATCAAGCGATTGGAGATATACTTCCGCGCTATCCGCTTTCCCGCCAATTTTCAGAACCGGTAATTTTGCATCCGGCAGTTGAAGCAGCGTTTCCGTCACTTTCTGATTTACTTCTTGATTTTCCATTTGATTTGTTTTTGATTCGGGCGAGTTAATCGCCAATAAAGCGACAGCGAATACCACTGTGAATATCAGGCTGCCGATTAAAGTTAATGCCGTTTTCATGATTTATTTTATTTTAAATTACATCTTATAGATGCAATTTATTTCAAAATTCCACAAATGGGACAAAAAAATTTTAATACCGACTGTTGAAGATAAATTCTAATTGGTAAAAACCGTAATTATTCTTTTCAGGAAAGATAAGTAACCAATTAGGCGCTTTTCCGAAGTGATAATTGTTTTCATTCTACTCCTCTTCCAATTCCTTCAATTCCTCCAAACTCTTTCGAATAGCCGCGATATTATTATCGTAAATTCCTTTCCATGACCAATAAGTAAGCAATGTTACCAAAAGCAATAAGCATATCATAAATACCCAAATCTGCACAGAAACTTTACTTTCGGCATAAGAAAGAATACACAATATTGCGAAAATTGGAATGTAAATGCGTGATGCGATTTTATCCCATTTTATATGAATATTGTATTTATTCATATAATAGATATTGTCATTGATGTTTTTTGAAAAATCAACTTTCATCAATCCGTGTAACTTATATACAGCCCAAATAATATAGATACAAGCAAATAGAATTGCGAAAATAATAGCGCTATTTCCCCAAAAACCATATTTAAAACGGTCAATTATATACACGCAAAAAGGAATGAAAACCAATAATATGCAGATTGAAAGCAGGTCATAATTTATCAACTTGCTTACCGTTTTACTCGTTTTGCTTTGCATCATTTTCTTTAACAGGCTTTCTTTTAATTTCTCCTGTTTACTCAGCCGTTCGTCCAACGAACTCCATACATTTTTTAATTCATCTAATTCCATAAATTCATTTTTTTACTGATTTGACATTGTTTTAAGTTTCTCCTTAATTCGTTTCAGTTTTGTGGCCACATTACTTAACGATAATCCGGTAATTTCGGCAATTTCCGAGTAAGATTTCTCTTCTAACCAGAGCAGAATAATCGCACGCTCCAAGGTTTTCAGTTGGTAAATCAGGCGGTACAGTTCCCGAATATCTTCTTCCATACTATCCGGTTCGAAAGCGATATCTTCGGAAAAAGAAAGCGACACTTTTTGATAATGCTTGTTTTCCTTGCGCATTCCCGAAATACAAGTATTCAGCGCAATTTTGTAAATCCAAGTTGAATGGCTGCTTTCATTTCTAAATTTGGGAAACGCTTTCCAAAGGTTGGAAACCGTTTCCTGATAAAGGTCTTCCATCGGAAAATTTTCGGAAACATAAAAAGAGCAGACTTTATAAATGATTTTCTCATTTACCCGAACCATTCGGATAAAATCGTTCTCAAATTCCCGTTGATTATGCTTACTCATCAATTGCTTTTTCTATATTAGTCGCAAGATAGTGAAAAAAATGACAAAATGCAGAAATAATTTTTTTGTCCGGTAATTTATTAGTTTTTTTGTACCTTTGCGCCCTGATTAAGGCATAAAGAATGATTACAGTAAACAATTTAGCGATTCAATTTGGGAAAAGAGTGCTTTTCCAAGACATTTATTTAAACTTTACACCGGGCAACTGCTACGGTATTATTGGAGCGAATGGCGCCGGTAAATCTACTTTTTTAAGAGTGCTTAGCGGCGATTTGGAACCGACTAACGGCGTCGTTTCTTTTGGTTCCGGCGAAAGACTTTCCGTATTGAAACAAGACCATTTCGAATTTGATGAATTTACCGTGATGGAAACGGTATTGCGCGGCCATACGGTGTTGTGGAACATCATGAACGAGAAAGACACCCTCTATGCGAAAGCCGATTTCAACGATGAAGACGGTGTCAGAGCTGCCGAATTGGAAGAGAAATTCGCCGAGTTGGAAGGTTGGAATGCCGAAAGCGATGCCGGCAATCTTTTAAGCGGATTGGGCATCAAGGAAGATATGCACTACAAAATAATGAAGGATGTGAGTGCGAAAGAAAAAGTGCGTATCCTGCTGGCGCAAGCTCTTTTCGGAAAACCGGATAACCTGCTTTTAGATGAACCCACCAATGATTTGGACATCGATACCGTGATGTGGCTGCAAAACTATTTGGCCGATTTTGAAAATACTGTTTTGGTCGTTTCACACGACCGCCACTTCTTGGATTCTGTTTGTACGCATACGGTTGATATTGATTATGGCGATATAAAACTTTTCTCAGGCAACTATTCTTTTTGGTACGAATCGTCGCAATTGGCGCTCCGTCAGCAGCAGCAACAGAATAAGAAAGCGGAAGAAAAAAAGAAAGAATTGGAAGAATTTATTCGTCGTTTCAGCGCGAATGTGGCGAAATCGAAACAGACCACTTCCCGCAAGAAGATGATTGAAAAGCTCAATATTGAAGATATTCAACCGTCTTCCCGCAAATATCCGGGCATCATCTTCACTCCCGATCGGGAAACCGGAAATAAGATTATAGAAGTGAACGGATTAGCGGCAAGCACCGATGGCGAAATTCTATTCAAAAGTGTGTCTTTCAATGTAGAGAAAGGGGATAAAATCATCTTTTTATCCAAAGACCCTCGTGCCACGACCGCCTTTTTTCAAATCATCAACGAAGAACAAGATGCCGACGAAGGCGCTTTTGAGTGGGGACAAACCATCACGACCGCCTATCTCCCCTTGGATAATTCCGCATTTTTCGATACCGATATGAATCTGATTGATTGGATCGGCCAATTTTCGGAAGATACGCACGAGGTCTATCTGAAAGGCTATCTGGGCAAGATGCTGTTTTCCGGAGAAGAAGTTTTAAAGAAAGCCGGCGTTTTGTCCGGAGGCGAAAAGATGCGGTGCATGATTGCCCGCATGATGTTGAAAAACGCCAATTGCATGATATTGGATTCTCCGGCTAACCACTTGGATTTGGAATCAATACAGGCGTTTAATAATACTTTGAAAAACTTCAAAGGCAATATACTCATGTCTTCTCACGACCACGAATTTATTCAAACGGTTTGTAATCGGGTAATAGAATTAACCCCCAATGGAATCATCGATAAACGAATGGATTACGATGATTACATCACCTCCGGAGAAATAAAAGAGTTGAGAAAGAAACTCTATAAATAAATATTTTAAAATAAGTAAAACGTCTCGTCATTTCGAGCATAACGGGAAATGACGAGACTCTCTGTTTCTTACTGTCTTCCCGCCACTATCTTCTTCACCGCCTCCACCAGTCTATCAATCTCTTCCGTAGTATTATAAAACGAAAAAGACGGACGAACAGATGCTTCCACGCCCATTCGTCGCAAAGCCGGTTGGGCGCAATGATGCCCTGCGCGTAAAGCGATTCCTTCTTCATCAAGCAATTTTCCGACTTCCGGCGTAGGTATGCCCGGAATGATAAAAGACACAACACTTATCCTTTCGCGCGGATTGCCGATTAATTGGATGCCGTCAATTTTGCCCAATTCCTTGCGGGCATATTCCGTCAGATAATGTTCGTATTTCTCAATATTGTGAATACCGATTTTGCTTACATAATCCAAAGCGGCTCCTAATCCGATGGCATCCGCTACGTTAGGTGTTCCCGCTTCAAATTTCGCCGGAGGTCCGTTGAAAATTGTTTCCTCGAAAGTGACATCTTTAATCATATTTCCGCCACCTTGCCAGGGAGGAATGAGTTCGAGCAATTCCTTTTTGCCGTAAACCACGCCGATTCCGTTGGGCGC
Source organism: Bacteroidia bacterium (assembly GCA_025999935.1). Lineage (GTDB taxonomy): Bacteria > Bacteroidota > Bacteroidia > Bacteroidales > Azobacteroidaceae > Azobacteroides. The sequence goes on from BNXY01000026.1 coordinate 27,782, forward strand.
ATAAATTTTGTGTCCGGAAAAAACGAAGAAATCCACGTCCAAATCCTGCACATCTATCGGCGTATGGGCGACCGATTGTGCGCCGTCTATCAACACGCGGGCGCCGTAGCGTTTCGCCATGTCAATCATGGTTTTAGCAGGCGAGATGGTTCCGAAAGTATTGTTTACCTGCGCGAAAGCAACGATTTTAGTCCGCGAACTCAACAACTTTTCGTATTCTTCCAAAATCACTTCCCCTTTGTCGTTGATAGGAATAACCAACAACTTGGCATTCTTTTCCTTCGCCAATTGTTGCCAGGGAACAATGTTCGCATGATGGTCTAAAGTAGAAATAATGATTTCATCACCCGGCTGAATAAATTTCCAACCGTAAGTCTGCGTCACCAAATTGATACCTTCAGTCGTTCCTCTCACGAAAATGATATTTTCTTCGGAAGGTGCGTTGATGAATTTAGCCACTTTCTGCCGCGCCCCTTCGTAACCGTCGGTGGAACGCGCCGCCAAAGTATGCGAAGCCCGATGGATATTGGAATTATCGTTTTCGTAATAATGCTTGAGAGAATTGATTACGTGCGTAGGCTTTTGCGTAGTGGCGGCATTGTCGAACCAAATCAAATCTTTTCCATGCACTTTCTGGTGCAAAATCGGAAAATCTTTGCGAATAGCTTGCACGTCAAATGTTTCCCGACCGTTGTAAGTAATCGGTTGATCGCGCAGGAACGAATATTGCGAATAGCCTGTATCGGCAAATTCGTTGGTCGCAGCCGAATGTAAACGGGATTCCTCGACCGGCGCTTTTTCTTCGTCAGGGAAAAAAAGTCCGGTCAATTCTCCTGCCTCGGGAAACGGATTCCCAAAATGATTGGCTTGAGAAGGCGGCGCGATCAACTGCTGAAAAGAGGCGAAAACACCGCTCAGGTCAATACCGTCGTCGGGCACAACCTGCGATGCAATCTGCCTATTTTCGTCATTGGGGCAATGTTCGAGAATCTCCCGCAAACGCCCAATGTCAGCCCAACTGCCGAAGTTTATATTATTTGTTAATTCTGACATATTTTTTGTTTTAAAAAACTTTAACGACCTTAATGACTTTAAAGTCTTTAAGGTCTTTAAAATCCTTAATTATTTATTTCAATACCGTTTTGCGATTATTATAATCATGATAATAACCGACTTCCACGTTTTCGAGGACGGCGATGGCATCGTCTGTCAAGGACGCTAACGAGAAATATTTCGTCAGCAAATAACTTGCTACGGCAAATTTATCCAATCCCATCAAACGAGCGGAGAGGCTGGGTGCAATTTCGCCCGGAATACCGGCTTGATGCAGCCCTACAACGCCCTGTTCCTGTTCGCCGGTGCGAACCAAAATAAAGTTGGTAATTCCTACGCCGCGGTTGGTAAGGTATTGACCCTGAATCTCTATTTTGTCGCTGGGGATAATGGGAACGCCGCGCCACGTGATGACCGGAACGCCAAAAACAGCCGTGGTTACAGGTGGAACGCCGCGCCACGTACATTCTCTTTCAAACGCGGCAATGGCTCGCGGATGCGCCAAAAAGAAGGACGGTTTTTTCCAAACCAACGACAACAATTCGTCCAAATCGTCGGGAGTAGGAGAGCCGTAGCGGGTGCTGATGCGGTAGCCCGGTTCAACGCTTGCCAATAATCCAAAATTCTGATTATTAATCAATTCCCATTCTTGACGTTCCTTGATGCTTTCGATGCTCAAACGCATTTGCTGTTCGAGTTGGTTGTACGGATTGTTGTACAAATCGGTTACGCGGGTATGTACGCGCACCACCGTTTGAAGCGTATTCAACGGATATTCGCGGGGTTCTTCTTCGTAATCAATGTAAGTTTCGGGGATGATATTGTCTTCTTCGTGACCGGAAGCCAAGTCGATATGTTTTTCGCCGTGAGCATTTACCGTAGCTTTCAGGCGAAGGTGTTCATCGACCGCTTTTTGGAATTGTTCGCGGAAAGTAGGAATGTCTTTGATGATTTCTTCCAATTCATTGCTGTTCAACGAGAAAAATACGGCTGGAGTAATCGCTTTTACCGTTACCGACGAGGGCAGGTCGGAAAGCAAGTTGGCTTCGCCGAAATATTCCCCTTCGGAAAGAATGGCGATGCGTAAATCTTCGCCGTGCGTACCTTTGCTGGAAATTTCCACTTGTCCTTGCGCCACAATGAAAAACTTCTGGGAATCTTTGTTTTCTTCAATAAAATTGTTTCCCAAATTAACCGTTTCTACTTGAAATTTTTTAGCCAAACGGTTTACTATATCCTGTTCGATATGAGCGAACAAAGGAATCCGGCGGAATGATTCCACCCTGAAAGAGGGTACGCCGTTGAAAAATTCCACTTCGATGCGTTCCGCTTTTTTCAATTCTACTTTGGTTCGGTTCACGCGATAGGTTCCCGAATCGACTTGTACCCAAGGGAGTAACTTCAATAACAGTCTCGGAGTGATGGAGCCCATTTGCGGGGCTGTCTTCGTGGTGGTCGCTAATTTTTTAGCGGTGGCAGTCGTAATGCTGCGTTGTAAATCGTTCTGTGCCATAATTTTTATAATTTTAAAAAGTTTGTTATTTTATTTTAATCGACTTATTTCTTTTTTAATTTCTGAAATTACTTCTTTGTTAGCTAAATGCTGACTGCCATTCGGGAATAACTACTTCTGTGATTTTTTCGTGAAGGCGTTCGCCGAGTTCTTCCAAACTTTCTTTGGTAATTTTGGTTTTCGTTTTTGCCTCCGTAAAAGTATTTTCAAAATACCATTTTTCCCATTCTGCTATCGTTTTAGGCTGACAGTCACGAATAAGAGCCATTACTGCGCCCACTTTATTAGGGCGCGAAAGTTGGTACGTTTGTGTGGCGTAATTGAGGACTTTCTCTTTTTTGCCAAAATCGAGGGAATGTTTATTGTATATCATTTCCTTCCAGTTTTATTTTTATATGAGCCATTTCAATTGCTTCTTCAAGCATTTTCAAAGCATTTTTTCCTGATTCTGTTTTTGCCAATTCAGGTTCGTCCTTAAAATATATTTCTGATAATTTTGTTAAACGAGTGTTTTCTGAATACAACATATTCATATTTTTGACTTTTAAATTTTTATCTATTAGTTTTCTATCTTTTTTTACGGCATTTTTTTCTTCTATTGTCATTGATTTATTATTGCTTATTTCTGGTTTCTCAAATTTGTTTGTTGTATATAATATGTAATATTTATCATTAGGATTAAAAGGGGTAAAAGTTATATTAACTATTTTACAAGGGTTGAACAAAGACATCAAATGTTCTGATTTTTCATCTGATTTTGTTAAAGAAACTGTGTTACTTGCATTAGTTGCCGCACCAAGAATGATTTTAAAATGAAACCAATATAACTCTAACCCAATTGTAATATTTTCATTTTTTATTTTACCTTCGTGGTAAAATTCTAAAATAATACTACTGTTTTCTCTTTCGTATCTTGTTACTCTAATTATTTCTTTCTTATTAAAAAATACGAACTTAACAATAGCAACCATACCTCCTGAAAAAAGTACAGTAATTAGCCATTTATAATTTTCCACCAAAAACTCTGATAAAATATTTAGAATTTGCATATTGTTTTTAAATCATTAAAAATTTCTTTTTATACTTAAACTCCAAACTATCATCTACCTCCGCCATTCTATCTTTCAATAAATGCGCATTGATAAAAGTTTTATTTTCCAAATAAAGATACGCCATTAAATGGTTGTCTTTATCGTGTTTACATTCATCATATTTCAAAAAAACCTTTTTTCCGCGCAGTTTATTTTTTAAATATTCTGTGGCTTGCCCATTGATTTTAGGATTTTGTTTAATGCCGATTAACCGGATAATCAAATCGTTGTTTAGTCTTATCAATTCGGGGCTGATAATTTCTTTGACTGAAAAATATTCTTCGCGCTTGCCTGTGCTGTCGGCATCTAACTTCGAGCCGAATTGCAGTTTTTTTACATCAATTTTTTTATCAATTTTATGTGTATCTACAAATTGATACGGCAGATTTTGGATTGCCTCGTCATAAGAGGGGATTCCTGCTTTCGCAGGAATGACGGTTACATTGACTTTATTAAAAACATCATCGCCGCCTATTTTTTCTTTTATAATTGGCAAAAAATCTGGATTGATTTCGTAACCAACTGAATTACGATTTAAGTTTTTAGCAGCCAAAGAAGTTGTACCACTACCCAAAAATGGGTCTAAAACAGTTTCATTCGGAAACGAAAACATTTTAATTAGTCGGTGCGGCAGTTCTTCGGGAAACATTGCTAAATGTCCAACTTGTTTTGCGCCGTTGAAATACCAATGTCCGTTAAAATAGGTGTTCCATTCTTCGTTGGTCATTGCCGAATTATCCTTTTGCTCTTGCGCAGGTTTCGGCGCGTTGCCTTGCTTTTTGAAAAGCAAAATGTATTCAAAATCAAGTTTCACAATGCCGTTGCGCGGGTGCGGAAAACTGCCCATCACTGCGCCGCCGCCTGTGGTGTTCATCGTGGTGGCTTTTTGCCAAATAATTTGTCCCATAAAATCAAAACCAAGCACCTCGCAAAACCGTATAATTTCGGAATGAATGGGAATAACTTTGTAACGCCCATAATAAACCGACCTCGCAAATTGGTCGCCAATATTGATACACAACCTGCAACCTTCGTGCAACACACGATAACATTCCGCCCAAACCAAATTCAGGTTGTTGATATAACTTTCGTAGCTGTCGTTAAACCCGATTTGCTCGTCTGTGCCATAATCTTTTAACTGCCAATAGGGTGGCGAAGTGATAATCAAATGCACTGATTTATCACTTAACTCACTCATTTGGCGGCTATCGCCGTTGATTATTTTATGGGTTGTTGTATTATACATTGATTATTATTTTGTTTGAATTTTTATCCATTCGACAATTTCATTCAAAGCGATGGGCGAAAAAGTTTGCTCTATCGTTGCGTATTCAGTCGGCAAACCGGTTTCTGCTTCTTGAAACAAATGATTTAAGCCCGGCAATTCTTTTGTTGTAACTTTTTTATTGCCGCCTTTTTGCAATGCAGATTTTATTGCCTCCAAATTTATTTTTGCCGGAACCTGTAAATCTTTATCGCCATTGATTGCCAAAACGGGGCATTTTACTTTTTCCAATGCCGGCGCGGGATGGTATTTGATGAAATACTGCATCCAAGGAGTGCAAATCCGACTTACCGCCATATTGACCAAATCATTTTCGGTCACACCTTCCGGTATTCCTGTTCGCGGAATATCTTGCGCTACTTGCTTAAAATAGGTAATTAAGTCTTTTTGCAGTTCCACTTGTTGGGTGGACTGAATGATAATTTCAAATGCTCCTTGATTGACCTTTTGGGCTTTTTGCCAATCTGCTTCGTCCAATCCGGATGCTTTGGCGATCAATTCCTGCTGTAGCAAAAGAAGTTGCTCGCCGGAGATGCCTACACCTGCCAACAAGACGATAAATGCCACCTCTTTGGAACGCGCGGCAACCATGGGGGCTATCATTCCGCCCTCGCTGTGCCCGACTAATCCGATTTTTTTTTGGTTAACTTCTTTCCGCGTTTGCAGATATTTTACGGCTGATTCTACATCTTTTGAAAAATCGAGACTTGTTGCTATCTGAAAATTGCCGGTCGATTTTGCCGTTCCTCTGTCGTCGAAACGCAACACGGCAATGCCATTCTTCGTCAGATAATCCGCCAAAACGAGGAAAGGTTTGTGCCCCATCAATTCTTCATCCCGGTTTTGTGCCCCGCTACCACTTATTAACACCACTGCGGGGAATGTTCCTTTTGTTTTAGGGTAAGTGAATGTTCCCGCTAATGTTACGCCGTCCATTGGATTGTCAAAAACAACTTCTTCTTCGTTGTAGGGATAAGGCTTTTTAGGCTCTTGCGGACGGATAAGCGGCTCTTTTTCAATCGTTGCTCGCGATAAATTCAGCGGAAAAGATTGTCCCATTTGCTTGAAAGTACCTGTAATAATCGTGTCATTTTCCAAAGCGCCCTCATATCCGGCTCCAATGCTTGGAATGACGATTTTCAGAGAGGGGGCATGCCCCGTCTCTACAGTCGTTGATGTTGTCGGAATGCCTTTGACACCTTGGTCGGGACTATCCAGCGTTGCACTATATCCGGCATCGGTTTTCGTGATATGAAACACCAAACGCAATTGCGTTCCCTGTACTTTCAAAACGCCATTCCATTGTCCTGTAATATCTTGTGCTAAGACTACCATAGATAGTAAACATGCCAAAAGTGTTGCTGCTGTTTTTTTCATATTGTTTTTTATCTTTTATTCTGAAACAAAGAAACCAATCGTTTCCATTTTTGTATTACATGAATAATCACTATTACAGGGAAAATATGCCCAATTCTATGAAAACTTATCGACGCATCGTTAATTCCAAAAATAAACCAGACAATGCTGACAATCATAAAAATAAATGTAAATATGGTCAGCGCAGTGATTTTGTTTTTTAGAATCACTTTCTTTTTTGTAAAAGCCTTGATTAAAGGCCAATGCTGGTAGGAGTGAATAAGCATCAGTAGAAACCAAATGATGCCGACAATACAATGCAATCCCCATGAATGCACTGTTTTATATTCATCATCTAAAGTGAAAGGAATGCATATCAGTACCAATATCAGAAGGATATCAATAACTCCTTTTTGGGTGCGATTTGAAAAAAATAATTTTGCCATTTCTATTTATTTTTATCTCTAAATCCCTAAAGGGAACTTTGCTGAGTCTGTATTATCATTATTTGTTATATATTATCATTTTTATTTTTGCTTTTTTGTATGCAAATTTTCGTAGATTGCAAGCCGTCTATGTCCAGCAGGGACAGCACTTTATTAACCGTATGCTTTAGCATACGGAAGAAGACACCCTCCACGCCAAAGTCCCGCAGAGACGGCACTTGACTACCTGCCCCAATCGCGCTCGTCAAAATCCAAGCCCATTTCCCTGATAAATGCAATATACTCATCTTTGAATGTTGTTGTTTTATGGTGTTCCTGTTGATTGATTATGTAGTTGATTACTTTTTGTTTATCTTCCATACTTTTAGATAATGCAGCATATCCTTCGCCCCAAGCAACAAATTTGTCAAATCCGTCTTTTGTTTTAATAATCTTACTTGAAGACCCTTTTAATGCTTGCATAAACTCTGATAATGAAGTGGTTGCAGGCATAGTAAAGAGCAAATGTACATGGTCGGGCATTGAATTAATGCGATAAAGATAACCGCCTTTGTTTTTAATAATACCCCACATTTCCTGATATAGAAATTTCACTCTGTCGTCTGCGGGCAGTGTTTGTTCGCTTTTATGAGTGCGGACAACGGCATGTATAAGTAGATTGATGTAACTCATTGTGCATTGTTTTTTAAGTATCGTCCCTGCGGGACTTTGGCTGTATGAGTATCTTCCTGTCCGTAAGCTGAAGCATACGGTTAATAAAGTGTTGTCCCTGCGGGACTTGCTGAAAAAGTTCATACTTCAATATTATGCCGGTATTAGGCAACTCCCTTTCTACCTGACGGTTGCCTTCCAAACGAACTTGTCGGAAATTCCGACAGGTTGCCTCTTTGTCCAATTCGCCCTCTGTGTAAATATGGTCGATATGTTCCACCACATTGGTGCGCGAAGTTTGAAACAAATTCGCAATTCGTTGCTGCGAAAGCCACAGTGTTTTGCAGCTCAAATGCACGTCAATTCGCGGTGAATTATCATCTGCCTGATAGATAATGATTTCTTCTTCTGTATTTTTATGCTCTTTTACCATATTTTTTTATAATTCTTACTTTTTGCTCAATTGAAAATCTCACTATACCAAAGCCTCTTTTAGGGGGTTGGGAGTGTCGCTATTTCAATTTGTTCCACATTCCCGTTTTTTATCGAAAATGCCTTGATGACGGGCGTTTCTTCCTGCAAAGAAAGAATAATATAGATAATATCCGGGTCGAAAGCCAGCCGAATATCCTCTTCCGAAGGGCGCGCCGGCGATTCCGGATGACTGTGATAATTGGCGATAATCTGCAATCCCAGCGACCGCGCTTCCTTTAAAACGCCGAATTGTTCTCTCGGGTCGAACGAAAAATGTTCGTTGCTGTGGTCGATATTGGTTAACGGTAATTGCTTAACCGCCTCATTTTCATTCCCAACCAAAAGACCGCAGGCTTCGTTCGGCAATTCGTTCCGCGCTTGCGCAATGATACCGTCAATAATGTTTTGAGCGATACAAATCATTTCTCTATTTCTACATTGTAAATACCCGATGTTTCGGTTTCTTTGACCGACAATACATTAAATCCCTGTTCCGCAGCGCTTTTCGGAACATTTTCCAAAGGCTCGCCTTCGGTCAGTTTCACGTTCAACACATCTCCTTTTTGGAGTTTGTTCAGTTCGATTTTCGTTTTCACGAAGGTCATCGGACAATGTTCTTTTGTTATGTCTAAATTGTATGTTGCCATAAATGTAAATTATGAATTATTTTAATATCGTTCTACTTTCAACATCTTGCAAATCGCCATTCTTTTGCCGTTACCCCAAAAAGTGCCACATTCAAAACATCCGCTTCGTTAGCATAAACGAAAGAAGTTTGCAAAGGCTTAAGTT
>BNXY01000027.1 GCA_025999935.1 Bacteroidia bacterium
GGACAGGTCGATGGTTCGGTGATTCCGGGAATGATTGGCTTGGAAGCCGGACAATCGGGTTTCGGAGATGTTTATGCATGGTTCTCAAAATTTGTGAACAAATCCATTCCCGAATTAACCGAAGAAGCCGAAAAATTGCCCATTTCCGAAATGCTGATTGCCACCGACTGGCTCAACGGGCGGCGCACACCCGACGCCAATCAATTGGTAAAAGGCACGATTACCGGATTGACGCTGGGCAGTACGCCTGCAATGGTTTTCCGCGCATTGGTGGAAGCAACCGCCTACGGCTCGAAAGCCATTATCGACCGTTTCCTCGAAAACGGCATTGAAATAGAAAACGTTATCGGTATCGGCGGCATTTCCTTGAAATCGCCGTTTGTGATGCAAACTTTGGCGGATGTATTGGGAATGCCTATCAAAGTAGCAAAAACCGAACAGGCTTGCGCTTTCGGTGCAGCCATGTTTGCAGCAGTAGCCGCCGGTGTGTATGACAAGGTTGAAGATGCCCAAAAGGCAATGGGACAAGGTTTCGCATTTGAATATGTTCCAAATGCAGAAAACCATCAACTCTATCTGGAATTGTATAAAAAGTACCAAGCAATTGGAAAATTCACAGAGAATTGTTAACCCCCAACTCTCTAAAGGGGGCTTTTGGGCATCGCAACTTTAAAAGTCCCCTTTAGGGGATTTAGGGGTCGTAATTTTAAATTTTAAATTTTTAATTGATACAGTATGAATTGGAATTCACATGAATTTTTATGGCTCGACTGGGTGATTATAGCCGTCGGGATATTGGCCATAACGTGGGCGGTATGGCGTTCGATACAAAAAGATAAAAAATTGCAGCAGGGCGCCAACAGCGAAGACTATCTATTCGGAAAAGGCGAACCCTGGTACATCATCGGTGCGGCTATTTTTGCCGCCAACATCGGCTCGGAACACTTGGTAGGACTTGCCGGAACAGGCGCCAAAGCAGGTGTAGGCATGGCGCACTGGGAGATGCAAGGCTGGATGATACTCATTTTGGGATGGCTCTTTGTGCCGTTCTATCAACTTCTGAACAATAAAATGGGGAAAATCATCACCATGCCCGACTTTCTCAAATATCGTTACACGCCTGCTACGGGTTCGTGGCTGTCTATCATCACGCTGATAGCCTACGTGCTGACCAAAGTGAGCGTAACGGCATTTACCGGCGGTATTTTCATGGAAAGTTTGCTGGGATTGCCTTTCTGGTACGGAGCCATCGGCTTGATAGTCTTAACGGGAATCTTTACTGTTCTCGGAGGAATGAAAGGTGTGATGACACTGTCCGCCATTCAAACGCCTATCCTTATCCTTGGCTCTTTCCTTGTACTTTTCTTGGGATTGGCTGCGCTCGGAGGCGGCAGTATCGCCGAAGGTTGGACGGCAATGATAGACTATTCTAAAACGCTAAGCGTAGGAGCAGACGGCGTGGCGCACGGCACGAACCACATGTTCCATTTCAATACGGGCGACCCGCTGTATGACGATTATCCCGGTTTTTGGGTGTTTATCGGAGCGTCCATTATCGGCTTTTGGTATTGGTGCACCGACCAGCATATCGTGCAACGGGTACTCGGACAACGCAAAGGCGAATCTAACGACGTTGTGATGAAACGCGCACGCAGAGGCAGTATCGCGGCAGGTTATTTCAAACTGTTGCCTGTATTTATGTTCCTGATACCGGGTATGGTAGCCGCAGCATTGGCGGCGCGTCCCGACAGCGGATTTACGTTGGACAACCCCGACACCGCCTTTGGTTCCATGGTTAAGTTTGTATTGCCCGCCGGCGTGAAAGGCATTGTTACCGTAGGATTTATATCGGCATTGGTAGCTTCTTTGGCTGCATTCTTCAACTCTTGCGCTACGCTATTTACGGAAGATTTTTACAAACCCAAATTCAAAAAGAAAAGCGAGGCTACTTACGTTTTGGTAGGTCGCGTGGCAACCATAGTGGTCGTGATATTGGGTATTGTATGGATACCGGTCATGATGAGTTTGGGCAGCCTTTACGACTACCTGCAAGGCATCCAATCACTGCTTGCTCCGGCAATGGTAGCCGTATTTGCCTTGGGTATATTTTCCAAGAAAATTACGCCAAAGGCAGGTGAAGCAGGTATGATAGTCGGTTTTGCTATCGGTATGTTACGCTTGCTGACCAACATATTTACAGAAACAGGCACCAAAGCAATGACAGGCTGGTGCTGGGAAAGTACAGCATGGTTCTGGCAAACCAACTGGCTTATCTTTGAAATATGGTTGCTTGTCTTCATCATGGCGTTGATGGTTGTCGTATCGTTCTTCACACCGAAACCAACCGCCAAGCAGATAGAAGCTATCACTTTCACCGGCGACTACAAGGCGCTCATCAGGCAGAGTTGGAACAAGTGGGATGTGATTGCATCGCTGGGTGTTGTGGCGCTTTGTGTGTTGTTTTATATTTATTTTTGGTAAAAAATTAATTGATAATTTAAGATGAAAAAAGTATTTTTAGTAATAGGTATTTTATTTATATGCTTTCGGGCATCTTCCCAAGAGAAAGAAACAGTGATTCGTGTGTATCCGAATCAAGGGAAACAAATAATTAACAAGCATATTTACGGCCATTTTGCTGAACATCTCGGCACATGTATTTACGGTGGTTTATGGGTGGGCGAAAATTCGCCTGTTCCCAATATCAACGGTTACAGGAAAGATGCTGTCGAAGCGTTAAAAAAATTGCAAATACCCAATTTGCGTTGGCCCGGCGGTTGTTTTGCCGATGAATATCACTGGATGGATGGTATCGGGCCGAGAGCCAATCGTCCGAAAATGGTCAATAATAATTGGGGCGGCGTAGTTGAGGACAACAGTTTCGGTACGCACGAATTTTTAAATCTTTGCGAATTATTGGGTTGCGAACCCTATATCAGCGGCAATGTAGGCAGCGGAACGGTGGAAGAATTAGCCAAATGGGTGGAATACATGACTTCTGCCGGAGACAGTCCAATGGCGAATTTGCGCCGTCAAAACGGACGGGAAAAGCCTTGGAAAGTGAAATATCTGGGTGTTGGCAACGAAAGTTGGGGCTGTGGAGGCGATATGCTTCCAGAATATTATTCCGATTTATATCGCCGTTATGCCGTATATTGTCGGAATTTCGACGGAAACCGGCTCTTTAAAATAGCCAGCGGAGCCAGCGATTACGATTACAATTGGACGGAAACGCTGATGAAAAAAATCGGCAACAAGATGAATGGCTTATCGCTTCATTATTATACGGTAACAGGTTGGAACGGCAGTAAAGGTTCGGCAACTAACTTTTCTACGGACGATTATTATTGGATACTTGGTAAATGTTTGGAAATCGAAGAAGTGATTCAAAAACACAGTTCCATTATGGATAAATACGACAGCAACAAACGTATCGGATTAATGGTGGACGAATGGGGAACTTGGTTCGACGTGGAACCCGGAACAAATCCCGGCTTTCTGTATCAGCAGAACACGATGCGCGATGCTTTTGTTGCCGCTTTGACCTTGAATGTCTTCAATAAATACAGCGACCGTATTTCGATGGCAAACATTGCACAAGTAGCCAATGTGTTGCAATCCATGATATTGACAAAAGACGAAAAAATGATTCTTACGCCGACGTATCATGTTTTTGAAATGTATAAAGTGCATCAAGATGCAACTTATTTGCCCTTGGAAATTCTGTCGGATACGAAAGAAATCCGGAAACGCAATGTTCCATTGGTCAGCGCCTCGGCCTCGCAAAAAGACGGTATCACACATATTACTTTGGCGAATATTGATTTGGATGCCGCTCAATCTATTGTGATTGATTGTTCCGGTTTAAAACTAAATAACGTGACCGGCAGAATACTGACATCCGCCAAAATCAACGATTACAACACTTTTGAGAAGCCGGACGCGATAAAACCGCAGGTATTCAAGGATGTTAAAATATCCAACGGTAAATTGACGGTCAAACTACCGGCGAAAGCGATTGCTGTACTTGAAATTCGGTAGAAATGATTTTAATCATCTATATGTAAAAAAAGATTTTAGGTATCAAATTTTTTGTCGAAAGGCTGTCAAAAATTGTTGAAAAATATTTAACTTTGACAGCCTTTTTTAATTTAATAAACCCGTCATGGCAAAACATAGTTTTTATTTATCATTATTGCTTTTCAGCTTGATTATTGGTTGGGAAGATATTTCCGCACAACCGTACAGTGCGTTTCGTCCCGGCGAAACCGGGAAAGACAACGATGGCGTTCATACTAACGCCCCAAGAAATGATCGCGAAGATTTTATTAAAATCATCCGAAAAGTGAATGACCGGTGGCAAACCACCCATCCCGAACCGGCTAATGCCTTTTGGCATCCGGCCGCTTACCATACGGGTAATATGGCCGCTTATTTCGCCACAGGAGATGAAAAATATCGCCAATATTCCGAACGTTGGGCGGAAAAAAACGAATGGAAAGGCGCAAAATCCGATAACCGCAAACAGTGGAAATATGCGTATGGCGAAACCGATGAGCATGTCCTTTTCGGCGACTGGCAAATCTGTTTTCAAACCTATATCGACTTATACCGGCTCAATCCTGAAGCACGAAAAATTGCCAGGGCGAAGGAAGTGATGGAATATGAAATGTCCACGCCGAACACCGATTATTGGTGGTGGGCGGATGGGTTGTATATGGTGATGCCGGTAATGACTAAATTGTATAAAGTGACCGGAAAAGAAATCTATTTGCAAAAACTTTACGAATACTTTTCTTATGCCAAAAACTTAATGTACGATGGCGATGCCGGATTATTTTATCGGGATGCCAAATATATCTATCCGAAACACAAAACCAACCAAGGACTTAAAGATTTTTGGTCGAGAGGCAACGGTTGGGTATTTGCCGGTTTAGCAAAAGTGTTGCAAGACTTGCCTGTTGCGGATGCGCATCGCAACGAATATATTCAAGTCTATCAAAGTATGGCAAAGGCGCTCAAAGCCTCCCAACAAGCAGAAGGGCATTGGACAAGAAGTCTCTTGGATGCTGCCCAAGCCCCCGGATTTGAAACGAGTGGAACCGCATTTTTTACTTATGGTTTCCTTTGGGGAATGAATGCCGGCATTTTAGACAAAGACGTTTATTCATCCGTTGCAAACAAAAGCTGGAATTACTTGACAACAATCGCATTACAACCGGACGGAACGGTAGGTTACGTTCAACCCATCGGTGAACGAGCCGACCAGCATAAAAATGTGGACGCCAAAACAACTGCCGATTTTGGAGTGGGCGCATTTCTCTTGGCAGCTTGCGAAATGTTGAATAGCCCCCTAAATCCCCCTCAGGGAGACTTTGAAACTTCCCTCCCCTTGAGAGGAAGGGTTGGGACTGACCGTGAATATTGGGCTGATTTGGCGTATCGTATAGCCGCGCCGGTGTTGAGTAATATGAGTAAAGGCGAGCTGAAAAAGAATATGCAAGTGGAAGTCAGTCCCAACTGGGACGGTCGTAACAAGAACGTTACCTATATGGAATGTTTCGGAAGATTGATGTCCGGTATCGCACCCTGGCTTTCGCTTCCCGACGATGATACGGACGAAGGGAAACAACGCAAACAGTTACGTGAATGGGCTTTGAAAAGTTACGCCCATGCCGTCGATCCTAAAAGCCCCGACTATTTGTTGTGGCGCAACGAAGGACAGCCGTTGGTGGACGCCGCTTTCATCGCAAGCAGTTTCCTGCGCGCTCCGCAACAATTGTGGCAACCTTTGGATACCTTGACCAAACAAAGATATATCGCCGAATTTCAACAGTTGCGCCGCATCGATCCGCCCTACACCAATTGGTTGCTGTTCTCGGCAATGATAGAAACTTTCCTGATGACGGCTGACGCCCAATACGATATGTACCGCATCCATTCGGCTATTCGCAAGATAGAAGAATGGTATGTGGGCGATGGCTGGTATTCGGACGGCGAACATTTCGCTTTCGATTATTACAATAGTTACGTGATTCAACCCATGTACAGGCAGGTACTGGAAATTCTCTACAGCAAAAAACGTCTTTCCGTGAATAAAACGCTGGATGATGCCAAAAAGCGGATGCAACGCTACGGCATGATACTCGAACGGTTTATTTCGCCCGAAGCGTCATTCCCCACATTCGGGCGTTCCATGACTTACCGCTTGGGCGTTTTTCAACCCTTGTCGTTGTTGGCGTGGAAAGAAGATTTACCGAAAGAATTACCCGAAGGACAGGTTCGCAACGCATTGACTTCGGTCATGAAACGGATGTTTTCGCAAGAAGGAAATTTCAACGAAAAAGGCTTTTTGCAATTGGGTTTTGCCGGTCATCAGCCCGACTTAGCGGATTCGTACTCCAACAACGGAAGTATGTATCTTACCTCAGAAGTCTTTCTTCCTTTGGGACTTCCGGCAAATCATTCGTTCTGGACAGCGCCACCATTGGATTGGACGGGGAAAAAGGCATGGAACGGCAAATCGTTTCCTAAAGACCATGCAATAAGATAAATATGAAATATATTAGCATTGTATTTATATCCCTGATTTCGCTTGTATCCTTTGCACAAGAAATTCAACCGGATTTGAAAGGCTGGGCAAAAAACTCCGTAAACACGGTTGTTTTTCGGAACAATTCCCTTGTGAGTTTCGATACCTTGCAATTTATGGCCTATTATGATGACGAAGGTTTTCTTTGTCTGGCGAAAAGAGTTTTGAACAGTACAACTTGGACGATGAAAAAAACCGCCTATAAGGGCAATGTGCAGGATGCACACAATTGCATTTCCATCATGGTCGATGGCGATGGTTATCTGCACGTAGCGTGGAATCACCACAATTCCCCCTTGAATTATACCAAAAGTAGAGACGCCCAATTGGGCGTCTCTACATCATTGGATTTGGAAGAAAAACAGGCGATGACCGGTCAACAGGAAAACAAATTGACTTATCCGGGTTTTTACAAACTGAGCAATGGAAATTTATTGTTCCTTTATCGCGAAGGCGGTTCGGGCAACGGTAATTTGGTCGTGAATACGTATGATATCCATACGAAAAAGTGGACGCAATTACACGATAATTTAGTTTCGGGCGAAGGTTTCCGCAATGCCTATTGGCAAGCCTGTACGGATACGAAAGGTAATATTCATCTTTCGTGGGTATGGCGCGAAACGCCCGATGTAGCCACCAATCACGATATGTGTTACGCCCGCTCGACCGATGGCGGCAAAACATGGATAAATTCTAAAGGTAAAAAATATGCCTTGCCTATTACGGAAAAATCGGCTGAATATGCAGCCATTATACCGCAAAAAAGTGAATTAATCAACCAAACTTCCATGACCGCTGATAATGCCGGAAATCCCTATATTGCTACTTATTACCGCAAGCCGGATTCGCAAATTCCACAATACCATATTATTTTCTTGAAAAATAACAAATGGCGGGATGTGTCGCTTGATTTTAGAAAAACGCCATTCAGTTTGAGTGGAGGAGGAACAAAAAAAATCCCCATTGCACGCCCGCAAATCTTGTTTTCAAACAATGCGCCGGTATTGATTTTTCGCGATGAAGAACGAGGGAGCAAAGTCTCCATCGCCATCTGCAATAATTTCCCCAAAAGCCAATGGCGAATCACAGACGTAACCGACTATTCTGTTGGCGATTGGGAGCCAACTTACGATACCGAATTATGGAAAACCCGGCAACAGTTGGATGTATTCATTCAAAAAACGGAACAAAAAGACAATGAGGGAACAGCGGAAATCGCAGCGCAACCCGTTTCGGTGTTAAATATTCCATGGATACAGGAAAAAGAGCCGGTTAC
Organism: Bacteroidia bacterium; assembly: GCA_025999935.1. Classification (GTDB taxonomy): domain Bacteria; phylum Bacteroidota; class Bacteroidia; order Bacteroidales; family Azobacteroidaceae; genus Azobacteroides. The sequence goes on from BNXY01000027.1 coordinate 7,869, forward strand.
GCCGCTTTCAGGCAAACAGGCAGGGAATAAATACTCGGATTATCCGATTCAACAAGTGAATCTGAATTACGTAACATTGACGGATGCTTTTTGGTTGCCCAAAATACAAACCATTCAGAAAAAAACCATCCAATATGCTTTTGACAAATGCGATTCGGAAGGACGATTTGAAAATTTCATTACCGCCGGAAAAGTGATGAACGGAGGAACAGGCAAAACTCGCGGTGTGATGCCGTTCGATGATACGGATGTATATAAAACGATTGAGGGCGCTGCTTATTCATTAATCAGCGCTCCCGATCCGGAATTAGAAAATTATCTGGATTCCATTATTGCAATTGTTAAAACCGGACAAGAGCCTGATGGATACCTGACCACTTGGCGAACAATCGACCCAGGCAATCCGCCCGCCCAATGGGTAAAATCCGGAGGCGGACGTTGGTTTGATCTGGGGTCAAGCCACGAATTGTACAATAGCGGACATTTGTTTGAAGCGGCAACGGCGCATTATTGGGCTACCGGAAAACGGAATTTCCTCGATATAGCGCTCAAAAATGCCGATTTATTGGTCAAAGTATTCGGCGACAGCGCCAATTATGAAATTCCCGGACATCAAATCGCCGAAACGGGATTAATCAAATTATACCAAATTACCGATAATGAAGATTATCTGAAATTGGCAAAGAAATTCTTGGATTTGAGAGGCGATGCCGCCCACCGGCATATTCGGGGCGCATACAGTCAAGACCATCTTCCGGTCGCTCAACAAGACGAAGTAGTGGGACATGCGGTAAGAGCGGTGTATATGTATGCCGGAATGACCGACATTGCGGCTATCTATGGCGAAAAATCGTATCTAAATGCAGTTAATAATCTGTGGAATAATATGGTAAATAAAAAACTGTATATTACCGGAGGAATTGGAGCCCGTCACGACGGCGAATCATTCGGCGACAACTACGAACTTCCGAATCTGACGGCTTACAGCGAAACCTGCGCCGCTATCGGAAGCGTTTATTGGAACGATCGCTTATTCCGTCTTACCGGTAATTCTAAATACTATGACATTCTCGAAAGAACGCTCTACAATGCACTCATAGCAGGTATTTCGTTGGAAGGTACGGAGTTCTTCTATCCCAATCCCTTGGAATCGGATGGAAAATATAAATTTAATGCCGGTGTGTCGTGTACACGTCATGCGTGGTTCGATTGTTCGTGTTGTCCCACGAATCTCATTCGGTTTATACCCTACATTCCCAATTTAATTTATGCAACAGAGGGCGATAATCTCTATGTCAATTTGTTTATGTCGAATAAAGCCGCGATTCCGGTTCAGGGAAAAACGGTTGATATACAACAAGAAACCAATTATCCGTGGCAAGGCAACATCAATCTCAACGTAAAAACAGAGAAACCGCAAAAATTCACATTGAAAATACGGATTCCCGGTTGGGCAAAGAATGAAGTTACTCCCGGATCGCTTTATACTTATAGCGATAAATTGGACGAAACATTTCAAGTTTTATTGAATGGTTCAAGCATTCAAACGCAAATAAAAAACGGTTATATAGAAATCTCAAAGGAATGGACGGGAGATAATCGAATCGAATTGATTTTGCCCATGAAAGTGCGGCAAGTGGCGGCAAGTCAAGATATAGTTGCCGACCGCGGACTTTCGTCTATTGAGTACGGACCGTTGGTTTATTGTGTGGAAGAAATAGACAATCGTACCCATTTTGACCAACTTTCTATTCAACCGCAAGCCCGTTTTTCCGTAGCAATGCAAAAGGATTTATTAGGTGGTGTGAATGTAATTTATGAAGAAACAGGAAATGATAAAGCCATGTTTGTTCCCTATTATGCCTGGGCAAATCGAGGAATAAATAAAATGAAAGTATGGCTGCCGACTCACAATTTTAGAGAATGGGCGCAAACACCGCCTATGGGTTGGAACAGTTGGGATTGTTATGGTCCCACAGTCGAAGAACACGAAGTGAAAGCCAATGCCGATTATATGGCGAAATATCTAAAAAAATACGGCTGGGAATACATCGTAGTCGATATTCGCTGGTTTGTGGAAAACGACAAAGCCGGAGGTTACAATCAGACCGACCCACGCTATGTCTTGGATGAATACGGACGGTATCAACCTGCCGTCAATCGTTTTCCTTCGGCTGCCGATAACAAGGGGTTTAAACCCCTTGTCGACTATGTTCATTCCAAAGGCTTGAAATTCGGCATCCACATTATGCGCGGCATTCCGAAAGAGGCAGTTGCCCGAAAACTTCCGATACGCGGAACGAACGGCATTACGGCAGACCAAATTTACAGTACGGAAAATCAATGTACATGGTTGCGCGACAATTATACGATTGTGAAAGGGAAACCGGGTGCGCAAGAATATTATAATTCAATCATGGAATTGTACGCTTCGTGGGGTGTTGATTTTATTAAGATAGACGACCTTTCCGCGCCGATATACCATGAAGATGAAGTGGATATGATACGGAAAGCCATTGATTTAACGGGTCGCCCGATAGTGTTAAGCACCTCCCCCGGAGAAACCCCGATTGCAGCGGCAGAACACGTAAGCGCTCATGCCAATATGTGGCGTATGGTCAATGATGTATGGGACGTGTGGCGAGATTTGCCTCATTTGATGAAAGTGGCGCAAGATTGGTATCCCTACATTGCGCCGGGAACTTGGCCTGATTGCGATATGATACCGTTGGGAAGAATTTCCATTCGGGGCGAAAGAGGCGAAGATAGAATGACACGCCTCACGAAAGAGGAACAATATTCTCTCATGACTTTTTTCACCATCTTGCGTTCACCACTGATGTTTGGAGGAGATTTGCCCAGCAACGACAAATTCACTTTGTCGTTATTAACCAATAAAGAAGTTTTGAAAATGCACCGCGAAAGTTCCGAGGTTAGGCAGTTGTTTCAGACAGACGACCAATTGGCGATAACCTCCCAAAATCGAAAAACAGGAGAGAGATATTTGGCAATTTTCAATCTGAACAACAAGGATAATCAGACAATATCCGTTGATTTTGAAGAATTGGGCATTATCGACAGTCATTCTTTTACGGATATGTGGTCAGGCAAAAAGATAGGAAATTATGAAAACAAGTTTAGTCAGACCTTGATTCCTCATGCTTCAAAATTATATAAACTGAGAAAGAAGTAGAATATGAAAAAGATATTTGCATTATTAGCATTATCAATGCTGTTTCAACCACTATTTGCAAACGAACCCGATTCGGCTTATATATTTGCTTACGAAGTAAATAATGGTTTGAGTTTTGCATGGAGTATTGACCAAGAAGATTGGCATTCCATTGGTCCGGAACACAAGTTTCTTAGTTGCGATTACGGACGATGGGGCAGTGAAAAGAAGATGCACACGCCTTTTTTGTCTCTCGCTGCCGATGGCTTGTGGCATTGCATCTGGAGCGTCAATGACCGCGATGGCGTATTGGCTCATACCGCATCCAAAGACCTGATTGCTTGGCAAAGTCAGTCCTATAAGATAGCGCCTGTAACTTATCTCAACCAACTGCAAATAGCCGTGATACTCAATCAACCGAGAAAAGGAACGGCTCATAAAGTGGCATGGACAACGATTGATAATTTGATAAATGAACACAAACGGGTCTCATATAATAACTTGCTTTGGTCGGAAAACGCGAAAGGCGACCCCGAACGTTTTGCTTCCCTCAAACCGGTAGATGCCGTTATAACCGTAGATAACGCCAAAAGTAAAAAAATAAGCGATAAATTGATTGGCATTTTCTTTGAAGATATTAATTACGCTGCCGATGGCGGTTTGTATGCCGAACTCATACAAAATCGCGATTTTGAATATACACCGGAAGATAATAAAAATTGGAATGCAACAACAGCGTGGCACGCCGCAGGGACAATAGACACCCTCAATCCCATTCACCCCAACAATCCGCACTATATTGTATTAAAAGCGGGCGACAAACTGATTAATGACGGTTTTGACGGCATACCCGTTAAGGCAGGTGAAAAATACGATTTTTCGGTGTTTGCCAAAGGAAAGAAGGGAAAGTTACTCATTCAATTAATTGATAACCAAAATAATGAATTAGGAAAAACCGAATTAACAATTAATTCGGATAATTGGAAAAAATACGAATCGGTTTTAATTGCCAATAAAACAGTTTCAAATGCCCGCCTTCAATTCTCAACTTTCAATTCTCAACTCTCAATTGATTTAGTTTCCCTGTTCCCTCAAAAGACGTTCAAAAACCGCAAAAACGGATTGCGTGCCGATTTGGCGCAAATCATTGCAGATATGCAACCGAAATTTGTGCGATTTCCGGGAGGTTGTGTGGCACATGGCGATGGCATCGAAAATATTTATCGTTGGGAAAATACCATCGGTGCATTGGAAGCGCGTGTTCCGCAACGTAACATTTGGGGCTATCATCAGACAGCCGGTTTGGGTTATTTTGAATATTTTCAGTTTTGCGAAGATATAGGCGCCGAACCGCTTCCGGTGGTTGCTGCGGGAGTGCCTTGCCAAAACTCCGCGCATCACGGCCATCCGATGGGTGGGCAACAAGGCGGTATTCCGATGGAGGAAATGGGTGCATACATACAATCGGTGCTGGATTTGATTGAGTGGGCGAATGGCGATGCAAAAACGACTTGGGGAAAGAAAAGAGCCGAGGCAGGACATCCGAAACCATTTAATCTAAAATACTTGGGAGTAGGAAACGAAGACCTTATCTCGGATGTTTTTGAAGAACGCTTCACGATGATTTACAACGCCATCAAAGAAAAACACCCGGAAATCGTTGTCGTTGGTACGGCAGGTCCTTTTCACAGAGGCAGTACGGATTACACAGCCGGTTGGAATCTGGTGAATAAACTCGGTGTTCCGATGGTCGATGAACATTACTACGAATCGCCCGGCTGGTTTATCCACAATCAGGATTATTACGATTCATACAATCGCTCCACCGCCAAAGTTTATCTGGGAGAATACGCCGCGCACTTGCCCGGACGCCCATCCAATATAGAAACGGCTCTCGCCGAAGCGCTTCATTTGACTACTTTGGAACGGAACGGCGATGTGGTAAGCATGGCTTCGTATGCCCCGTTGCTTGCCAAAGAAGGTCATACGCAATGGAATCCCGATTTGATTTATTTCAACAATACCGAAATAAAACCGACTGTGGGTTATTTTGTGCAAAAACTTTATGGAGAAAACGCCGGCGATGAATATTTACCCGGCAATATTCAGCTCAACAATAATCAAGAATCCGTAAAAAAACGAATTGCCTACTCGGTAGTTCGCGACAGCAAAACCAATGATGTTATTATTAAATTGGTGAATCTGTTGCCTGTGGAAGTGAAAACCAAGTTGGATATTCAGTCGCTCAACATAGCCGGCAACAAGCTTATAAAAACTGTTTTAACAGGTAAACCGGATGATAAAACGGTTCAACCGGTACAATCAATGTGTGATATTTCGGATACATGGGTGGAACAACTGCCTGCGTATTCATTTACAGTAATCCGAGTAGCTACTAAAAAAAAATAAGTAGCTACTCGTTTCGTGTTGAGTAGCTACTCATTTTTGAACGCTTGCTTATTTTTTCCCGCAACAATAATGATTACTTATTATTATCTTGTACTCATTTTATGCATCGCAGAAATGCAATTATTTTTATTTTTATACAAAAGGCGCAAAAAAATTATTTTTTTTCGGTAAAATTACTTGTTTCATTCCAAATAAAGTGTTAAATTTGCAGCGAAAAAAAACATTATGATTATGTCAAAGAAGGAAATTAAATTTAGTCTTGTTTACCGCGACATGTGGCAATCGTCCGGTAAATACCAACCAAGAGTTGATCAATTGAAACAAATAGCCCCTGTAATTGTGGATATGGGTTGTTTTTCAAGAGTAGAAACCAATGGTGGCGCCTTTGAACAAGTGAATTTATTGTATGGAGAAAATCCGAATCTGGCTGTTCGGGAATTTACGGCTCCATTTAACAAAGCCGGCATACAAACCCACATGCTTGACCGCGGATTGAACGGCCTCCGGATGAATCCGGCGCCTTCCGATGTAAGAAAACTGATGTATAAAGTAAAACATGCGCAAGGTGTAGATATTACACGTATTTTTTGCGGTTTGAATGATGCGCGGAACATTATTCCGTCTATTCAATATGCCAAAGAAGGCGGTATGATTCCCCAAGCTTCTCTTTGTATCACTTATTCGCCTATCCATACGGTAGATTATTACGTCAATCTGGCGAATCAACTGATTGAAGCCGGCGCAGAAGAAATCTGCCTGAAAGATATGGCCGGAATTGGTCGACCACACAGCAATGGTAAGATTATCAAAGAGATAAAAAAACTTCATCCCTATATCCCCATTCAATATCATGGACATTCCGGGCCTGGATTTTCTGTGGCATCCATGTTGAAAGCGGCTAAAAGCGGTGTTGATTACATTGATGTAGCTATGGAACCCTTGTCTTGGGGTATGGTTCATCCGGATGTAATCACAATTCAGGCGATGTTGAAAGATGCCGGATTTGTTGTCCCCAAAATTAATATGGAAGCTTATATGGAAGCTCGCCGCTTGACTCAGACTTTCATTGATGATTTCTTGGGTTATTTTATTGATCCGAGCAATAAGATTATGACTTCGCTATTAGTCGGTTGCGGACTTCCGGGCGGTATGATGGGTTCGATGATGGCCGACTTGAAAGGTATGCACAATGCCATCAATATGGCGCTCAAACAGAAAGGAAAAAAAGAGGTAACACTTAATAATCTGGTGGTTCAGTTGTTCAATGAAGTAGAATCTATCTGGCCGATGTTGGGTTGTCCTCCTTTGGTAACACCTTTCAGTCAATATGTTAAGAATATCGCGCTGATGAATATTTTCGCCGCCGCAAAAGACGAACCGCGATTCTCCCTGATTGATAAAGATTCTTGGAACATGATTCTTGGTAAAACCGGAAAACTTCCCGGCCCATTGGCTCCTGAAATCATCGAATTGGCAAAAGCGAACAACTTGGAATTTTATGAAGATAATCCGCAAGATGCTTACCCGGATGAATTAGACAGATTCAAACAGGAAATGAAAGAAAATGGCTGGGACGAAGGCCCTGACCAAGAGGAATTGTTTGAATTTGCCATGCATGAACGTCAATATCGCGATATGAAATCGGGTGCGGCAAAGAACCGTTTCAATCAGGAATTGGAACAAGCCAAGGAAAAAGCCGGAACGCCGATTGTTATCAAACGTCCGGTAGTGGAAATTCCGATGTTCAGCTTTGAAGAAATCACGGCGGAATATCCGTTTGCTAAACCGGTACACGCACCTTGCAAGGGACAAGTAATCTGGCAATACGATTTAATGGATGCCTCAACCGCTCCTTTTGAAGGCGCTACCATCGAAAAAGGCGCTAATCTTTGCTACATCCAGAATTATTACGGCATTGAACCGGTGACGGCAGGTTACGGCGGAACCATTGTCGGCACCTATGTTGGTCAAGGGAAAGAGGTTCAGAAAGGGGAAATTCTGGCGTTTATCAATTAAACTATTTGAACAAATCGAAATATTATAAACATTTTCCGATTCTACTCAAAACCAAATAAAATATCGCCCGACAGAAATAGTTATTCTGCCGGGCGATATAGTTAATCGGGCAAAGTGGGGAGTTCTACTTCATGCCTCCAACCAAGCATCAGATAATTGAGCTTTTTACCCTCCGCAGTGGGCGTAACCCAGATATTGGCCTTTAGTTCCGTTTCGATTTTGCGATAGACGGACACCGGAATGGTCGCATATTTATCTGTTTTATGAAAATTAAAATTAACTTCGATTACCTTTCCTGTATTGGAGTCTATAATTAAAGTGATGCCAAAACTCTCTCTCCGAACTCGTCCTTTTTCACTGTTAGAAAAAGCATTGTTGACAATGGAATAGCATGTTGCCCGTGTCCAAGTTTCCGTGTCGAATGCGTCATTAGAACCATCATAATTGTAAGTATGATCCGTGCCTTTATAATACATATGCGTATAAGTAAATTGATTACTTTTGTTATAGAGAGTTACCATGTTTGATGTTGCGATATCGCATTGATAAGTATATCCGTTTTCATTAAACGTTTTTGTCGCATTGTAATAATACGTTTGTGCTACTGTTCTATTTTGGATAAAGAACAGGCTAATAAATACTAATAATGTTACGATTCGTTTCATATTATGGACATATTTTGCAAAATAATATCTGCAAATATAAGTATTTCTATCTTCTTTTTCAAATTTAAAGAGGGAAGAAAAATCGCCCGGCAGAAACAATTGCTCTGCCGGGCGATAAAATATTAGAAACACAATAGAAAATAGAAAATCTATTTTCTACTTTTCTCATTTATTTTTATAAGTGTTTCTATAAACACTATCCTTTAAAGAAATAAATTCTATTGACTTGATAGTCGCATCGGAATAAAATTCTTCAACTTCTTTTGTAAAATGGCCTCTGTACTTTTGAGTTAAACCTAAAGCCTTTTCAAAAGGTTTACTTTCTTCAAAATATATAACTGTATAGGGAATGAACAGATGATGCTTCACTGCAAAATCCTGAGCTTGCATTGTGATAAAATGTACCCTTAGTCCAAAAACCTCTTGTGGATATTGTTTCTGGAAATCATATATCATCTGTACTTCAATTCCTTTTGCGCCATATTTATCCACCAATTTTAAAAACTCCGAAAACGGTTTGTTTATACAATTGTCTGCCTCTTTCTCGGCAAGTTTAAGGCAGGGAACAATACTGTCATAAAGGGTTTTGTACTCTTCTACAGTCTCTATTATTTGTGCATTGCAAACGGATGCAAATACGCTTAAAATGATTATCAGTTTTACGATTCGTTTCATATTCTTTATTATTTGACAACAAATATAAACCTTTTTGAAGATAATTGCAAATAATATTGACAGAATACTGTTGTGAAAAAATTAGCCGCCCCAATGTCTGACATTGGGGCGGTTTTTCTCATTCATTTTTATTGGTGTTTCGGATAGCGCTATCCTTTAAAGAAATAAATTCTATTGACTTGATAGTCGCATCGGAATAAAATTCTTCAACTTCTTTTGTAAAATGGCCTCTGTACTTTTGAGTTAAGCCTAAAGCTTTTTCAAAAGGTTTACTTTCTTCAAAATATATAACTGTATAGGGAATGAACAGACGATGCTTCACTGCAAAATCCCGAGCTTGCATTGTGATAAAATGTACCCTTAGTCCAAAAACCTCTTGTGGATATTGTTTCTGGAGATCATATATCATCTGTACTTCAATTCCTTTTGCGCCATATTTATCCACCAATTTTAAAAATTCCGAAAACGGTTTGTTTATACAATTGTCTGCCTCTTTCTCGGCAAGTTTAAGGCAGGGAACAATACTGTCATAAAGGGTTTTGTACTCTTCTACAGTCTCTATTATTTGTGCATTGCAAACGGATGCAAATACGCTTAAAATGATTATCAATTTTACGATTCGTTTCATATTATGGACATATTTTGCAAAATAATATCTGCAAATATAAACATTTTCCGATTCTACTCAAAACCAAATAAAATATCGCCCGGCAGAAATAGTTATTCTGCCGGGCGATATAGTTAATCGGGCAAAGTGGGGGGTTCTACTTCATGCATCCAACCAAGCATCAGATAATTGAGCTTTTTACCCTCCGCAGTGGGCGTAACCCAGATATTGGCCTTTAATTCCGTTTCGATTTTTCGATAAACAGATACCGGAATGGTAGCAAATTTATTTGTTTTAGTAAATCTAAAATAAACTTCAATAACCTTTCCCGTACTGGAATCTATAATCAAAGTGATGCCAAAGCTATCTCTCCGAACTCGTCCTTTTTCACTGTTAGAAAAAGCATTGTTGACAATGGAATAGCATGTTGCCCGTGTCCATGTTTCTGTGTCGAATGCGTCATTCGAACCATTGTACCGGTAAGTATGATCGGTACCTTTGTAATACATATCCGTATAAGTAAATTGGTTACTTTTGTTATAAAGTGTTACCATGGTAGATGTAGCAACATCGCATTGGTAAGTGTATCCGTTTTCATTAAACGTTTTTGTCGCATTGTAATAATACGTTTGTGCTGCTGTTCTGCTTTGGATAAAGAACAGGCTAATAAATACTAATAGTGTTACTCTTGTTTTCATAATTCAACAATCTTTAGATAATGTTTGTAAATATTTGAAATTATCAGTCCCTTTTCTGTTGGCATCATATTTGTAGTCATTTGCGTTATAAACATTTTGGCCGCTTCCATTTTTATAATTGCGAAACGCTGTTATCACATCGTTTTTTAGATAATTATCTAAACCGGTGGAAGTTTGTCCACTATTCAAAACTCCTTTGGCATTAATATACGTATCTATACCAACAATAGCGTTGAGAAGAGGATCCTTGGTATACCATTCGGCCCATTTGCTATTTGTTTTGTATTCCGGTTGGCTTTTAATATACAGATATTGTGCATAATGCGCTTCGATTTCCATATTTATTTTTGCGTTATAAAACGGTGGATTTGTTTCTTGAGCATGTTGGTAGGCATGCCACATTTCATGAAAAAAATAATTGCTCTCCGAGTTGTTGCCGAACACAAAAGCATTATTCAAATAACTAAAAATAGCGCCACTACTTCCCGAATCGAACGTTATGGAATACGATTTCCCATTAGCCGATAACGCGGCGTACAATTTATTTCCCACGCAATCTTTTAATATTTTATTCAGCCAATCCTCTACCTTTTTCCATTGAGCATCTGATAAATTGCCATTTTTGAAAAGCGCTTTTGCTTTTGGGGCGCTGTATCCATTCTCGTTACCGCCGCCATTACCCCCGCTTCCGCCTCCACCTATGTACAATCCTTCTCCTCCGTCGCCTCCATTGCCTCCATCGCCTCCATCACATCGGGAATAACAGTAATATTCATATACATAAGTATTCGGCATGATAACAACCTCCCTCTCTGCCACATAACTATTATTTATTGTAGTTATATATGACAGCACACACCACGAATCACAATACGGTGCAGTTCTTAATTCGAGCTTGGGAGAATCGTCGTTCGGGTTGGAAACCGTGTACAGTTTTCCATCTTTGTAGCCCCAGCCATTCACAAAATCCCCATCCAAATTATGAAAAAGGATATGACCTGTAAATTTTTTGTCTCTTTCCAAATAATAATTTTGTTTGAATGGTTCGAATTTTGTTGATTCCAAATAAGCCAAATCCGGTATGATGGTCATTAGAAATCCATCAGTCTCATTTGTTTTCCGATTTTTTCGCGTTATCAAACGGGTAATTGACTTCAAATAACGGGAATCTTGTGTTTCGTCAAACTTTTCCTTACTCTCTGTGTCGAAAAAACCGAATCCTCTGTTTGAAGCAAGCCCAACCTCTACCGTTTCATAATCTTTATCCTTTTTTGTATAAGACCTCGTCCAGTTGGGTTTTACCTTTATTTTTGAATCCTTACCACCGGCTCTTAATTCAATAGCCGCGCCTTTCAAGTTTGACTCATACCATTGCTGAGCCTCCGATACCGTCAATTGCCCGTCGTCTTGATCCAACAAATCATGTTCATTGATGCAGGCATAAACTATTCCGGCCAAGCAGAATAGTAGAATTGCTTTTTTAATAATCGAATCTTTCTTCATAAATAACGTGTTTAAAGTTAATAATATTGTGTATGTTTCTCAAATACAGTTATTTTTTTTGCAACAAAGAGCGACTTAATTATACGTTTATCTATCTATCAATTTTTTTTTATACCTTTATAGCGTTTTTAAACAGAAAACAGAACCTGCAAATTTCTCCTTGTGATATTATATATCACTGATTTGGAGGGTATTCTTTGCCAATCTTTTTGGTAAAGAGGTTTTTTTAATATGTACGTTCTGTATTTTTTTGAGTTTTTATATGTTTTTAGAATTACAGCACAAAGATAAATACAATTTATATTATATGCAAATAAAATATAAATAAATTTTACATATACTTTGTATTTTTTGTTATATGGCTGAAAATGAGCGACTAAAAAAAGTGATTTTTTGGTTAATAAGCCAAGGAATTGTTAAGACACAAGAAGATTTAGCATTCCAATTGGGGTATAACCCTTCTTCTGTATCTCAAATAGTTACAGGATTAAAACCTTTGTCGAAAAAATTTGCCAACAAAATCGGCAAATTCTCTGATAAGATAAATATAAATTATCTTTTTGGCGAGGGAGAAATGTTAATAGAAAATTACCATGGAGAATCTAAAACAACTTCTTTAACAGAAGTTCAACCCAATGAAATAACAATTCTTTTGCAAATCATCCAATCTCAACAAAAACAATTGGAATCTCAACAAAGAACCATAGAAATATTAGTTGGAACAATTGGAAATAAAAAAGAGTAGCTAAATTTTAGCTGATTTTATTCAATTCAATCCGGAAAGTAGCGCCTTTTCCCACTTCCGATTTATAGACATAGATTTTGCCTTTTTGGTAGGATTCAATAATCCGTTTGACGAGCGACAAGCCCAGCCCCCAGCCTCGTTTTTTGGTGGTATAACCCGGATGGAATACGGCATTGAATTTGGATTTGGGGATTCCTTTTCCGGTATCCGAAATGTCTAAAATAGCTTTTTTGCCTTTGTCTTGCACCGAAATGGTAATGGCGCCCTGTCCGTCCATGGCATCGACCGCATTTTTAATCAGGTTTTCAATTACCCAACCGAAAAGTGATTCGTTCATCAGAATTGGGATTGCTTCGTTTGGAAATTGGGTGGAGATGCTTACTTTGGAAGAAATTCTTCGTCCCATATATTCGACTGTCAACCGGACGTTTTCTTCCAAATCCATGGGTTGGGGGTCGGGGTTGGAACCGATTTTGGAAAAACGTTCGGCAATGGTTTTCAAACGTTGCACATCTTTATCCATCTCATCCAACAGTCGGGTATCCGTATCCTTGGTTTTCAAGTATTCTACCCAAGCCATTAAGGAAGAAATCGGCGTACCCAACTGGTGGGCGGTTTCTTTGGATAATCCTACCCAAACCCGGTTTTGTTCGGCTTTCTGGGTGCTGTTCAAGGCTAAAAAAGAAATAATGATAAAGATGAAAACGACCGTCAATTGCACAAAAGGGAATAATTGAAGTTGTTTCAGAACCGTTGAGTCATCATAATAAACATACGAAATGTGGTTTTCGTCCGATTTTATCTCGATCGGGTCATGCTTGTCGGCAAATTTTTTTATTTTACTTTTGAGGTATTCATCCTTATTTTCTTCCGGTATCTGAATGTTTTTAGACTCGGACTCTTTGCCTGAATTGTCGATCAAAATCACGGGAATAGTTGTATTTCCTTCTATCAAATTCATTAACAATTTATCATAATTTATGGCATAGTCATTATTGAAAGATTCAGAATTTGTATCTTCTAAAAGCGCCTGACTGGCAATCAAGGCAACCGATTCCGCCCAAATCTCGATTTTCTTGCGTTCTTCTTCTTTCAACTTATTCACAAGTACATTCGTTACCCAAACAGAAGCAATCGCAATAATTACTGCTGAAATAATGAAAAAATACCGGAATGTTTTCCCTGATTTATATTCGTTTGCCATAATCGTTATGTCGAGCGCAGCAGAAACACCTACTGATAATCGTTAATTATTAACTTCCACCACCACAGGCGCATGATCCGAAAAAACAATCTCCGGATAAATCGCCGCCTTTTTCAACCGGTCTTTCAATGCTTCCGTAACAATATGATAATCAATCCGCCAACCCATATTCCGTTCCCGTGCGCCTGCACGAAAACTCCACCAACTGTATTGGTTGGGTTCCGTATTAAACTCGCGGAACGAATCGACAAAACCGTGGGCTATCAACCGGTCGAACCATTCCCGTTCTTCGGGTAAAAAGCCGGAAACACCGGCGTGCCGCTCCGGATGATTGATGTCGATGGGTTTGTGGCAGATATTGTAATCGCCGCAAATCACGAGATTGGGGCGTTCCTTGCGCAATTCTAATAAATAGGCGGTAAAGGCTTCCAGAAATTCCATTTTGACCGCTTGCCGAATGTCGCCGGTTGTTCCCGAAGGAATGTAAACGCAAACCACCGTGAGGTCGCCGAAGTCGGCGCGGATTACCCGCCCTTCGTTGTCATACGCAGGAATTTTCATTCCGATAGTATAATAATCCGGCTTTACTTTGCTGAAAATCGCCACGCCGCTGTATCCTTTTTTCACAGCCGAATGAATCAATTGAGATTCATAACCCAGATTTTGAAGGGCGAAAGTGTCGATTTGTTCCGGTTGCGCTTTCGTTTCCTGCACGCAAAAAACATCGGGGTTTTCCTTTTCCAACCAGTCGAAAAGTCCCTTACTCGCCGCTGAGCGGATGCCGTTTAAATTGAAAGAAATTATTTTCATTGCTGTAAGAAATTTAAAGAAATTAAGGAAACTAAGGAATTTAAGGAAATCAAAATTCCTTAGATTTCTTAAATTCTTTATTCTAAATAAGTATAACCATAAAGTCCCGACCGATAATTTGAAAGAAACTCCCTTCCTTCTTCCACCGAAATTTTTCCTTCTTTCATGGCGGATGTTACCCAGGATTCTACTGTGCGCACCAATTTTTTGGGACTGTATTGCACATATTCCAAAACATCGGCAATTGTTTCGCCGTCAATAATTTGTTCGATTTGATAACTGTCTTTGTTCACTGAAATATGGACGGCGTTGGTGTCGCCGAACAAGTTGTGCAAATCGCCCAATATTTCCTGATACGCGCCTACCAAAAATACGCCTATATAATAAGGCTCTTTTTTATTCAAAGCATGTACCGGCAAATGGTAAGTGTAATTTTTCATGTTGATGAAATTATCTATCTTACCGTCCGAATCGCAGGTTATATCTTGTAAAGTGGCGGTTTTTCCCGGTTTTTCGTCCAATCTTGAAATGGGAACAATGGGAAATACCTGATCAATCGCCCAAGAATCGGGCAAGGATTGAAACAGTGAAAAGTTACAGAAATATTTATCAGGCAACATTTTAGATATTTTGCGAAGTTCCTCCGGGGCATGTTTGGTTACCATCGCCATTTGATAGACTTCACGGGCAATCGACCAATATAATTTTTCGACTTGGGCGCGGGTTACCAAATCCACCAATCCGAGGCTGAATAAGTCGAGCGATTCTTCGCGAATTTGTTGGGCGTCGTGCCAGGTTTCAATCAAGCGGGGCTGATTCATTTCGTCCCACAATTTGTACAATTCTTTTACCAATTCGTGGGCGTCTTCCGGCAATTCTTCGTCTTCTTCCCATTCGGGTAAGGTAGTTGTTTCCAATACCTGAAACACCAAAACCGAATGATGCGCCGTCAGCGAACGACCCGATTCTGTGATGATATTGGGTTGCGGAATATTGTTTTTGACACAGGCATCCACCAAAGTTGAAATGGAGTCGTTGACATATTCCTGGATGGAATAATTCATACTGCTTTCGCTTCCCGACGAACGAGTGCCGTCGTAATCAACGCCCAAGCCACCGCCAATATCCACAAAATCAACGGAATAACCCAAGTTGCGCAATTGAACGTAGAATTGCGCCGCTTCACGCAAGGCGTTTTTGATGCGGCGAATTTTGGTTACCTGACTGCCGATATGAAAATGAATGAGTTTCAGGCAATCTTCCATTTTGTTTTTTTCCAGAATATCAAGGGCTTCCAAGAGTTCGCTGGATGAAAGGCCGAATTTGCTGACGTCGCCGCCCGATTCTTCCCATTTGCCGCTTCCGGCGCTGGCTAATTTAATGCGGATGCCGATGTTGGGGCGGATTTTTAATTTCTTCGCCAATTCGGCAATCAACCGCAATTCGTTCAATTTTTCGACCACGATAAATATTCGTTTTCCCATTTTTTGCGCCAAAAGCGCGAGTTGAATATAATCTTCATCTTTATAGCCATTGCAAATAATCAGGGAGTCGTTGCTGGTATTAATCGCCAGAACGGCATGGAGTTCCGGTTTGGAACCGGCTTCCAGACCGATATTGAATTTTTTTCCGTGGCTGACAATTTCTTCCACCACTTGCCGCATCTGATTGACTTTAATCGGATAGATGATAAAATTTTGGGCATCGTAATTGTATTCTTCCGCCGCAATTTTAAAACAATTGGAAATTTTCTCAATGCGATTGTCCAATATATCCGAAAAACGGAGTAAAACAGGCGCAGACACATCGCGAAGGACTAATTCGTCCAGCAATTCTTTTAAATCCACTTCCGCACCGTTTTTCTTCGGAGTAACCGTAATATGTCCTTTTTCGTTAATGGAAAAATAATCCAATCCCCAACCGTGAATGTTGTATAGTTCAGCCGAATCTTCCACACGCCATTTTCTCATTTCAATAGTGTATTATTGTTATTTTAAACGCGAAATTAATAATAATATTTAAGAATAGCAAGTTATGTCATAATTGGATGGTAAAAACACTGCCTTTTTCCGGTTCGGACTGCACGGAAATGGCGCCTCCGTGGAGGTTGACAATCTGTCGACAGATGCTTAGTCCGATGCCGGAACCTGCTGTTTTGGTCGTAAAGAACGGCACAAAAATTTTGTCCAATACTTCCGGAAGAATGCCTTCGCCGGTATCGAAAACTTGAATGACCGGGCGTTGATATTCGTTTTTGGAAACGGCAACCTGCACTGTGACGGATTTGCCCGGCGGGGCGGATTCGCAGGCATTTTTTATCAGGTTAATCATGACCTGTTCCAGCAATCCCCGGTCGGCTTCAATGATAATATCTTGCGGTTGAACGGAATAGTTGAAGACAAAACCGTCGGCTTTCAGCAGTCGGGCGATGTCGTCTATCCATTCGCGGGCGGGGAAACGGCTCATGACCGGTTGGGGAATGTGGGTCAGTTTTTTGTAGTTGTTCACAAAATCGACCAAACCTTTGCTGCGGCGGTGGATGGTTTGCATGGCTCGGTTCAACCATTTCCGGTTTTCGTCGTTCGGTTCCGAAAATGTTTCCGACAGGGAAATGATGGGTGTGAGCGAGTTCATGATCTCGTGCGTCAGCACGCGGATGAGTTTTTTCCACGCATCGCTTTCGCTTTCTTCCAAAACCGATTGGATATTTTTCAGACTGATCAGTTTCAATTCTCTCCCTTCCGAAATCAAATAAATGGCAGTTACCGCCAATTGATGCACGGTTTTTTCCTGCTCAAGCCGGATAATTTTCGTCTCCTTTGGCAAGAGTCGGTCTAAAGTTTCGGGTAAATCGGGGGAAACACTTTTCAAATCGGACAGCGTCCGCGGTTGGGGTTTTCCGAAGACGTCCAGTGCCGCTTTGTTTATCCAGTTGATTTTACTTTGTTTATCGACGACGATGATGCCGAAGTCAATCCGGTTTAGCAGGCAGTCGTAGAAATTCTGTTCGGCTTCCATTTTCCGCAATCTTTGGTTGAAATGGGAAATAGACGCTTCCATAGTGGGAATCAGTTCGAGGGCTAAACCTTTATCCGAAAAGTTTTTAAATGAAATATTAAATTCCGCAAAACGAATGGCGTCAATCAGGCGTTTCATGTCTTTCACGGTTCTTTCCTGAAAAAGGACGAGGCGGTAAATGAAGACGGCGGCGACAAGGGCGCACAAAATACTTACCCAGTAGAGTTTGAAGAACAGGAAAAATCCGGTTGCTACTGAAAAAAGTACCACCCGGAGGATTTTGACGAACAATTTCGATTTATAATTTTTCACTCCTTTTTTGTTTTGCGATACAAAGCGTAGCGGGTAATTCCCAATAAATCGGCGGCTTTGTTTAGATTTCCGCCGCTTCGTTTCAGGGCTTTCTCGATGGCTTCCCGTTCTATTTCAGTGAGATTCAAATTCTCGTTTTCCTTTTTCTTTTCGTTGGTTTGCAGGCTGATGCTTCCGGCTTTCAGGATTTTATCGGACGACAAAATCACCGATCGTTCCATCACATTCTGCAATTCGCGCACATTTCCCGGCCAAGCGTAATTCATGATTTTCTCCTTGGCTTCGGGCGACAAACCGCTGATGTTTTTCTTGTATTTATGTGCAAATTTCTCAATGAAATGTGTTGCCAGCAGGATAATGTCCCGGCCACGCTCGCGCAAAGGCGGAATGTGGATTTCAATGGTATTGATGCGGTACAGCAGGTCTTGCCGGAAAGCGCCATTCACTACGGATTCGTAAATATCCATGTTGGTGGCGCTGATAAAACGGACGTCAATCGGCAGGATGCGGGTAGAGCCTAATCTTGAAATTTGTTTTTTCTCTATAGCTGCGAGCAGTTTGGCTTGCATGGCAAGCGACAGATTGCCGATTTCATCCAAGAAAAGCGTTCCGCCGGAAGCGATTTCCATTCGTCCGGCTTTTTCCGATTTGGCGTCGGTAAAGGCGCCTTTTTCGTGACCGAACAGTTCACTTTCAAAAAGCGTTTCGGGGATGGCGCCCAAATCGATGGTGGTAAATACTTTTTGCGAACGCAGGGAATGGTGGAAAACGGCGCGGGCAATCAAGTCTTTTCCGGTTCCGTTTTCCCCCAGAATCAGGATGTTGGCTTCCGTTTCGGAAAGTTTCTCAATCATGGAAAAAATTTCGAGCATGACTTCCGATTCGCCGATGATTTCGGGGTAATCGGAATTACTCAACGATTGTACCTGCATCTTGAGGTTTTCGATTTGTCGGCGCGACTCCTTCAATTTCAGTGCGGAAAAAATCGTTGCCAGCAATTTCTCCTTTTCCCATGGCTTGGAAATAAAATCGGTAGCGCCCGCTTTGATTGCCTGTACCGCTTTTTCGGTATCGGCATAAGCCGTCATCAAAATCACGATGGCTTCCGGGTCGGTTTCCATGATTTTTTTCAGCCACAAAAACCCTTCTTTTCCGCTTACCACGTCTTTATGAAAATTCATATCCAGCAGGACCAGGTCGGGACGGAAAGTTTCCATGTAATATTCAATTTTTTCGGGATGAACGCTTACCTTTATTTTGTCCACGTATGAAGAAAGCAGGGCGTTTAGAGCGAAGAGCACGTCTTCGTTGTCGTCGATGATTAGTATTTTTCCGTTATTGTTGTTCATAATTAACTTACTGTTTTATAAGTGATTAACGAATATCAGCAGATGTCTCCCTTCGGTCGACATGACGGCGCGTGTTTTCTATGGGGAGGAGGATTTTGGGCGGCTTTGCCGCCCAAAATCCTCCTCCAATCTCCCTCAAGGAGTCAGTGTCATGTCGACTAAGCGAGCTTGCGAGCGCATGGAGACATCCTCTGATAAACGTTAAAGTATTCCGGCTGTAAAGGTAAACATTATATTCTTTATAAACAAGTGCGAAAACGCACACGTAATGTGCTTTATCGCACAAAATCACACCAATTAAAATTTATTCAAAACATTGATAAACAATAAATTAATCAATTGGCACAAGATTTGCTGCTAAATTATTGTGTCTATAAAAAATATCGGATATGAAAAAAATATATACCTTATTATTATTGGGTTTATTCACCTTGTTTGCGCAGGCACAACAACCTGCGGATTCGGTTTTGGCATTTACGCTGAAACAGACTATCGATATTGCACGGAAACAATCGCCGGATGTGTTGTATGCCCGGCACAATTTCCGTTCGTCGTACTGGAATTATTGCTATTACAAGGCGAATTATTTGCCTTTGCTGACTTTCAATTCCACGCCTAATTTCAATCATTCCATCAATGCGATTACACTTCCCGACGGAACGGCACAGTATATTCAGCAAAATCAACTGCAAACGGACGCCTCCCTGGCGATTACCCAAAACATTGCGTTGACGGGAGGCAGTTTGTTTTTACAGACCCGATTACAGCGTTTGGATGAACTGAACAACAATCTTTATTCTTATAAATCAACGCCGGTTATTATTGGTTACCAACAATCTTTGCTGGGTTATAACCATCTGAAATGGGATAAGAAAATTGAACCCGTCCGTTTTGAGGCGGCTAAAAAAAGCTATGTGGAAACCTTGGAATTGGTTTCAGCCAATGCTACACGCAAGTTTTTCAATCTGGCGAAAGCCCAGACCAATTTGGAAATCGCTCAAACAAATTATGCCAATGCTGATACCTTATATGTTTTTGCACAAGGTCGTTATGATATAGGAACCATCACGGAAAACGAAATGCTCCAGTTGGAAATCAACAAGTTGAACGAGGAAAGTAACCGTTTGAACGCCCAGTTGGAGGTGGACGATTGCATGCAAGATTTGCGGTCTTATCTGGGCATCACCGATTCGTCGCCGATTGTAGTAATCATCGACAACGAAGTTCCCACAGGAAGTATCCATTTACCGGAAGCCTTGGAATATGCGCTGCAAAACAGTCCGGATATATTGAATATGCAACGGATGAAATTGGAGAGCGAGAGCAATGTAGCGAGCGCCAAGGCAAACGCCGGATTGAAAGCCGATTTGTATATGCAATTCGGGCTGGCGCAAACGGGAAAAGAAATTGAAGCGGCTTATAAAGACCCTTTGAATCAGCAATATGTGGAAGTCGGCATCCGTCTGCCGATATTGGATTGGGGGCGTGGAAAAGGTCAGGTGCAAGTGGCGAAATCCCGGCGCGACATGGTATATTCGCAAGTGGATCAGGATATGAATAATTTTGAGATGAATATTGCCAAATTGGTTAAACAATTTAATTTGCAGTCGAACCAGTTGACGGTGGCGGTAAAAGCGGATTATACGGCGGAACGGCGCAATGAAGTCGCCCGGAAACTATATCTGTTGGGTAAATCGACGATTCTCGATTTGAATGCCTCCATCGCCGAAAAAGATACGGCTAAACGCAATTATATTAATACTTTGTATAATTACTGGTCGCTGTATTACACCCTGCGGAGCATCACGCTATTCGATTTTGAAAAGGATATTCCGATTACGGAAGATTATAAAATGTTGATACAATGATAAATAAAACAAATATGGATATACAATTAAAGAAAAAGCATCCGTTCATTCGATATAAATATTATATCCTGGCAGGAGTTGGATTTACAGCCTTTCTGATTTACTTGTTGATAATGAGCGTAGGTCCTCGCCGATTGCGCTATGACGCCGACAAACTTGAAATTGCGGATGTCAGGCAGGACAAATTTTTGGAATACTTGGATGTGGAAGGCGTTGTTCAACCCAAGTTGACCATCAAGTTGAACAGTTTTGAGTCCGGCAGTGTGGAACGTATTGTAGCGGACGACGGCAGTTTGCTGAAAGCGGGCGATACGATTCTCGTATTGAGCAACCCGGAACTGATTCGCACCATTGAGGATGAGCGCGACGAGTTGTCGAAACAACAGGTCAGTTACCGCGAGAAACAGATTCAGATGGAACGGAAATCGTCGGAACTGAAACGCCAAAGTCTGGAAACAAGCTATAAATTAGACCGCTTGAGCAAGGAAAACACCTTGAACAAAGAGGAGTTTAACATCGGAATAAAAAGTAAGGCGCAATACGAAGTCGCTGTGGACGAATTTGCTTTCAACAAGGAAAATACCCGCCTGATTTTGGAAGAACTCAAACATGATTCACTCTTGAACTTGGTACAAACCGATTTGATGCGCAATGATTTAAGTCGCGGAGAAAAACGCTTTGAACGCAGCCGCGAACGTTTGGACAACCTGATTGTACGCGCTCCGGTGGACGGTCAATTGAGCTTTATCAATGTCATTCCCGGCGAACGGGTAAGTGCGGGCGCGAATATCGGCGAACTGAAAGTGGTTGACCAAATCAAAATCAGCACCAAGGTAAGCGAGTATTACATCGACCGGATTGTGGTCGGACTTCCGGCAACGATTACTTATCAGGGCGAAAAATATCCCTTGAAAATTACCAAGATAAATCCTGAAATCCGCGACCGGCAATTTGAGGTGGATTTGGTTTTTTCGGAACGTTTATTAGATAATGTCCGTATCGGAAAAAGCTACCGCGTGCAAATTGAACTGGAACAACCCGAAGATGCCTTGGTCATTCCGAAAGGCAATTTCTTCCAAACCACCGGCGGGCAATGGATTTTCAAAGTGAATGAATCGGGCGACCGCGCAAGAAAAACGTCCATTTCCATCGGACGGCAAAATCCGCGACAATACGAGGTTCTGGAAGGTTTGAAATCGGGCGACAAAATTATAGTTACGGGATATGATAATTTTGGGGATGCGGAGGAGATTGTTTTGAATTAAAGGTCTTCTTGCCTGTCATTGCGGGCTTGACCCGCAATCCCATGACAGGCGTTAATAGGCTTTTGTCGTAATTTGCAGAAAGGGTGATTAACGGTACGAAGGGGATTGCGGGTCAAGCCCGCAATGACAGGGAAAAATAGAAAAAAATAAAATTTGAAGATATGATAAAGCATTATATAACCGTAGCGTTCCGCAACCTGCGGAAATACAAAGTTCAGAATCTAATTGGGATTCTGGGATTATCAACCGGTTTCGTGGTTTTTGCCATCTGTTGCTATTTAGTTCAATACCGTTTGACAAGAGACAGTAGTTATCCCGACCATCAACGCATGTATCGGATTGAAACACGCAGAATTACGAGCATTAATGGAAATATGAAGAATACGCTCGGCGAATTTACAGACATCGAGAAAGTTACATCCAAAAACTGGCCTATCTCCTATTACGGGAATATGACGATTGATGGCAAAGAAACCATGGTTAATCTTAGGTTACAGGAAGTTGACACTATTTTTTTGGATTTTTTCTCTTTGCAAATCCTTTCGGGAAGTAAACAAAATATTCTTCAAACGCCGAACAGCATTGCTCTGTACGAATCAAGCGCCAAAAAATACGGCGACCCGGCAACGCTTCCGGGTACAACCATTACCTTTGACGCTGTTTCCTATACCATTACAGGGATTCTGAAAAACCTGCCCAGCAACAATAATATCTCTCATGGCAATGGACTCATTTTCAATAAATCGGACGGATATTACGGTAAGGAACATGATTTATGGAACCCGATGAGAGAAGTAAGAGTTTACGTTCTTTTAAAGAAAGGAATATCTCAAGCCGAATTTCAACAGAAATTGGATGCGTATCCTTTTGCTTTTGAGCAGCCCAATCCGGATTACAAAGAATATCTCTTTATTTCGTCCATTAATAAAATAGATGAAAGTGAGTTTGTTGTCTTGGCCGGTATATTTATTGTCGGATTATTGGTATTATTCATCGCCCTGTTCAACTACATATCTTTCCAGACGGCGCAATTTTACAACCGGCTGAAAGAATGCGCCATCCGGACAGTAAACGGTTCCGGCAACCGGCAACAACTGTTTTTGTTTTATTCGGAAATTGTCATCGTTTTTATACTTTCTTATTTTGGGGGATTGCTGTTATTGGAAATTGTTATCCCGATTTTAGAAAATTCTCAATTTTCAAGGATGATTAACCCATATGTAATAACCGGATTTCGGATTCAGCTGTTGCAATCCGTAATTACAGGATTGGTCATCGCATTTTTGCTTTGTATCGCACCGGTCACCATAATCGGTCGTTCCAGCGTTAGCGTGGTATTGCTGGGTATTTCGGAGCGCGGAAGCAAAGAACGGGGACGTAAAATATTGCTTTTCATTCAAATGATTATTTTACTTTTCTTTATGTCGGCGACCTTGATTATCAAATTTCAGACAAACAAAGTAAAAGAAAATGTTTTCCATACACTTTTACCCCAAGAGCAGAAAAATATCCTCACTTTTGCATACAATGAAATGAAATTACCGGATAACTTACCCATTATTATGCAAAAGTTGAAAACATCGAACGCCATTGAAGACATTTCCTTTGCCAATTTTCCGATTTATAGTTACGGTTCTTTATTTCAAGCAAATACAGGAATTGAAGGCCACGAAAAAGAGGATGTCCGGAACTATATGGTGGATGATAATTTTCTTGATTTCTTCAAACTGAAACTATTGAGCGGTAGCTTTTTAGACGAAAACAGCTCACCGGGAGCCGTTGTCGTGGATGAAACTTTTGCCGCTTTATTCCCCGACCATAATCCGGTAGGAATGAGTTTTGAAAATAATACCATCATCGGCGTAGTCGAAAATATTCAGGTGGTAAAAGAAAACAAAGAGTTTACCCACGTGAAAAGGCCGGTTTACTACAGTCGCGCCGATAAGCACAAGGGAGAAATATACATTAAAGCCTTTCCCGGAAAAGCGGAAGAAGCACGGCAAGACTTGATTCAAACCGTTCGTGAATTTCTGCCGGAACCTATCGACTTGCGCATCTCCGACTTGCACGAAAATCTCAATGAAGACCTTTTTGATATAGAAAATGTCCTCTCTCTGTTTTCAACGCTGTTTTTCATCATTAGCCTGATTCTTTCGCTGCTCAGTATTTATTCCGCTATCGCCATGAATACCGAGAAGCGCCGGAAAGAAGTGGCTATCCGTAAAATCAACGGCGCGGAAATCAAAGACATTATTTTGCTTTTCAGCAAAACGTATCTTTGGTTGTGGAGTGCGGCGTGCATCGTGCTGTTTCCGGTTGTTTATTATTTCGGGAAGCAATGGATTAGCTCTTTCAATCAGCAAATATCGTTGAACGTTTTTTTCTTTCTCGGCATTTATTTGAGTGTGTTGGTATTGATTTTTCTCACGTTGATATTTCACATTATGCGCGTGGCGCGGTGTAATCCGGCGGAAGTGGTAAAAATGTCTTGAAAATCTTAATAAAATCAAGGTTCGGACAGAATAAAACAATATAATTATATGTTAAAACATTATCTAACATTGGTCTTTCGGGGCTTAAAAAAATACAAGTTACTGAACATTATCTGCATATTGGGACTGACAATCGGCTTTTCGGCATTTGTCTTCGGAACGTATTGGTGGTATTGGGAAAACCATTACGACAATTTTCATCCGGATGCCGACCGGACGTATGCCGTTACTTTGCGTGGGTTATCCAAAGCATCCGATGGCTCTGATTTAGAACTGAATCAGGTGCATAAGGATGATATAGCTGCGTTTCTGCAAGACCTGCCTGAAATAGAAACGTATAGTCTTGTGAATAATTGGGAACGGATAGAATACAAAGATGCGGATTTGCCGCAAAAAATCATGGGAATAGATGTTGATTCCGCTTTTTTCAATATGTTCTATGCCGAATTTATCGACGGCAGTTTCAAAAACCGGCCTTTTGACGGAACATGTATTGTGTTGACGGAAAAGACCGCCCTGGAGATTTTCGGTAAAACGAATTGCGCCGGAGAATTGTTTACCACAACAAGCGGTTCGCTGACAATCGCCGGCGTAATCAGGGACTATCCTTCCAACACCAATTTCCGCGTCGAATTTTTGAAACTGACCCACTTTCCCCTTAACAGTGGCGGACGCATTTCTTTTTATGTGAAATTGCACCATCAAGCCGATGTAAATGCCGTCCGGAAAAAGATTGAAGAACACCGGAGCGTAGCGCAGATTCCGGATTGGCAGGGCGATACAAGCGGCTGGTCGTTTCGCTTGCGCAGTCTCCCGGAAGTACATCTTACTTGCAGTCCGGAACTCAAAGGACGGTTTCTCAATATCCGCTTGCTGGGTTTTGCCGGTCTATTGGCTTTGCTTTGCGCATTGATGAATGCCCTGGTGCTGTTTATCGGACAACAGCAACGGAAACAGTCCAAAAACAAAACTTTCAGAAGCATGGGCGCTTCCAATCATTATTTGTTCCGGAAAAGTTTTATCGACTTGTCTGTGCCGATTCTCATTGCGTTGGCTTTGACCGCCTTTGTCATATCCCTGTTATTCCCCTATTACCAATCTTATACGCAATGGCAGGGATACGGAATCTATGAAAACTATTTTAACCGGATTGATATGAATGCTTTATCTACCTATTCGTTCAAGTGGACAGGTGGCATATTGGCTGTTTTTCTGCTGTTGAGTTCCCCGCTGATTATCAGGATGCTCAGGAAAACCGGAGTTCGTTCATTCGCCTTGCTGCGGAATATGCTTATCGTATCGCAAATCTTTATCGGCTGTTTCTTCTTTTTCATTTCCCTTTCACTGTACAAACAGGTGGCTTTTACGCAAAACAAGGATAAAGGAATTGTGGTAAATAACATTACCCAAATTGACGTGGGCTATTATACGAAGATAGATTTCAAATCAATGGGCGAAGAACTGCTTCGCAGTCCGTATATCGACGATGTCACTTTTACAACCCAACCGGTTTTAACCGGCGATGGGAATATATATGAAACATACATCGGAAAGTTCTGTTTTCAGGATAATCCCGATGAAGTTATAGATGAGATACATGTGCATCTTGTCGAACCCAACTTCTTCGATTTTTTCGGAATCCGATTCAAGGAAGGCGCCACGATGACGGAAGAGAACGACATAGTCATTAATGCCACGCAACAACAAGCTTTGCCGGATAAGCATCCGGTCGGGAAAACGGTAAAAGCAGGCGTGCTTGCGGATGCAAAAATATGCGGCGTGATTCAGGATTATTATTATTCGACCATGCAGTATCCAATTCGGGGATTATTTTTCCATCAACCGAAAGCCGGCATGGTAATAACACCCTATCAATATGCGTACATCAAAACGAAGCCGGAAAATCACGCGAAAGCCATCGAATATGTCAAAACCCTTCCGGAAACATTAGAAACCGGCGATGTAGCGCCCGGCAAACAGATTCTTGAATTGCAGGATATTCAAACCCAATTCAACCGTCCGGAAACGATACTGTTCCGTATTTTCGGATTCCTTTCGCTTATCTGTGTGTTAGTGGCGTCGTTCGGGATTTATTCCTTAGTAATGCTAACTATCGAACAACGGAAAAAAGAGATAGCAATTCGCAAAATCAACGGGGCGGAAGTCCGCGACATCTTGGTTTTGTTTCTTCGGAACTACTTGCTGTTAGTGATTGCCGGAAATGCGCTTTCGCTTCCGGTCGCCTATTTCTTTATTAACAGTTGGTTGGAAAATTATATTTACCGGACGCCTCTGAGTTGGTGGCTGTTTGTCGTGGTATTTATCGTTACCGGCCTGATAGTGCTGCTGTCTGTCGTTGAAAAAGTGCGGATGGCGGCAAAGGAAAATCCGGCGGAAGTAATAAAAACAGAATAATTATGATTAAGCATTATTTAAAAGTTGCCTTTCGCAACCTGCGGAAGTACAAAAGCCAGACGCTGATTAGCGTCGTGGGCTTGGCAGTAGGTTTTACCTGCTTCGCCTTGGCGAGTTTATGGATACGCTATGAAATGACGTTCGATGATTTTCACCGCGATGCCGGACGAATGTATTGCGTAAATATCCCGGATGTATTTTCTTCTACCGGCATGTCCCGGCAGACACCTTATCCTTTGGCCGGCTTTTTACAAGCCACCTTCCCGGAAATAACGGAAGCGATTGCAATTGTTCCAAGTTGGCCCGGCGGCAAAATCGAAATCGAAGGTGTGGAATATCCGGCGGATTTCGTTACTGTCGATTCCGCCTTTCTCCATTTCTTCGACGTTCGGATTATAGAAGGTAACCGAGATTTTCTGATTCCCGACAGTAAGAAAACAGGCATTACGCAGGAAAAAGCGCATCAACTGTTCGGCAAGGAAGATCCGATTGGGAAAGTGATAAAAAGAGAGGGACAGGAATATACAATTTGCGCGGTAGTGACCGGT
>BNXY01000028.1 GCA_025999935.1 Bacteroidia bacterium
CAGCAAATTATCAAAACTTGCAAATTTTGCGGGTTTTGATATTTTTTCGTGTAAACCGATACAAAGAACGCTGTTTTCAGATAAAAGGTTCATATTATATTTTCCACTTCCACGCCTGAACGTGCTTAATGCCGTTTCTGTCGGGCAAAGCAACATCATCTAACGACACTACAATTTTTTCGTAATTGTCGGCAATAGATTCCAATGGCGCATATTCTCTTGCTACGGTTTTCTCGTCTGCCAGAATGTAAGTTGACTGAACATAGAGTTTTCGGTCGTTTTTTGTTGCCACAAAATCCACTTCTCCGCTGCGCAATGCGCCAACATAAACTTCAAAACCTTCGCTGCGAAGGGCAAGATAAATCAGGTTTTCCAACTGATAGCCAACGCCATAGCCAAAACCCGAATACAGAAAATTTTTGTAAGCCAAATCGTTGATATAATACTTGCAATTTCCCGAAATGGTTTCCTTGCCGCGAATATCGTAACGCTCCGCCTTATGCACCAAAAACGCATCTTCTATATAACCGGTATATGCCGAAACGGTGTCGTAAGTGGTTTTTCGCCCATTTGTTTTGAAAAAATTAACGATATTTGTGAGCGAAATAATGCTTGAGGCGTTATTTACAAGATACACAAAAATATCTTCGAGCAGACGTGGGTCTTTGATGCTGTGCCGCTGAATAATATCGCGCAATAAAACCGTGTCTTTGAGCGCAGAAACATAATTACGGCGCGTTTCCTCGTTGGGCAAATGGTAGAGTTCGGGCAATGCGCCTGTCTGCAAATAGTCGATGTAACTTTGCTTTGAGCTGTCTTTTTGCGTAATGCCGCAATATTCCTCAAAACTGAAGGGCAAAATCTCGAAACTCACATATCGCCCCGAAAGCAGCGTTGCCAACTCACCCGAAAGCATTTTGGAATTTGAGCCGCTGATAAAAACTTCGTAACTTTCGGCAAAGTTCTGTGAACAGGAATTGACAAAATGTTCCCATCGGTCAATATTCTGAATTTCGTCGATAAACAGCCAAACCTTGCCTTCGGGTTGCATTTCTGCGCGGTAAATGTTCAACAGATTTTCCAAATCCCGACAGGAAGCCAGAAAATCGAAATCGGTAAATTCCTTATTGATATACAATGTATTGCGAGGATTAATGCCGCTTGCAATCAATCGGGAAATGATTTGTCGCAAAACGTAACTTTTACCTGCCCTACGCTGCCCTACAAGCACTTTTACCAACTTGTTGTTGGTGTAATCAAAGATTTTTTCGGTATAATTTTTTCTTAAAAAACCCAGTTCGGGCGTTTTTTCGTTCCAAAAATTATATTTCCTTATTTGTGCAAATTTTTCTTTCATACTCGAAAATTTTTACGCAAAGGTAATAATTTTCTTTCATACTCGAAAATCTTGCAGCACTTTTTTTCAGACATTCCATATCTAATAGATATATCACTAAAAAACCACCCATGCAGACAAGGTGGGACACAAGTAGGAAAAATCATTCAAACACAGCACTATAAGTAAAAAGACCTTTCATTTCCGACATTGGGAAAAGACATAAAAAAGACGTTTTCAGACAAAGTTTGCGCCCCAACTCGTACCCCTTAAAAACGGAGGACAAAAAGGGGCGCAAACAGTCCGAAATTGGCAGCCAACCGTCTGATATTGTCTATGTTGCATAGAACTCATTTAAAAGTAAATACAGTAATTTTGTAACTTAAAAAATGAGTTTTTATGAGAAGTACATTCAAAGTTCTCTTTTTCCTGAAAAGAGACAAGCAAAAGACCAACGGAAATGTTCCGCTCTATTGCCGGATAACCGTTGACGGCAAGGAAGCGCGTTTCGGAATGAAATGCGATGTCAATCCCAAATTGTGGGATGTGGAAACCGGCAAGGCAACCGGACGGACGGCGGAAGCCACCAAAATCAACGCCCTTATTGAGAACACCAAGGCAACCATTGTCAAGGCTTACCGCGACTTGCAGGAACGCGACAATTATGTTACCGCCGAGCGGATAAAAAACATTTTTCTGGGTATCGAATACAAGCAGCACACCATTCTGGAGTTGTTCGACCGGCACAACAAAGAACGCAAATTAATGATAGGCGTAGATATTTGCAAATCCCAGCACGACTATTATTGCCTCACGCGCACCCGCCTCGCCGATTTTATGCAGCGGTATTACAATCTGTCAGATGTTCCACTGAAAGAAGTCGGCAAAAAGTTCATATCCGATTTCGAGGCATACCTTTGCGCCAACTACGATTTTGCACCCAACACACGCATCAAACAACTGAAATGTCTTCGGCATATCATCAGTATCGCTTACGATGAAGAATTGATAATGCGCAATCCATTTACGGAAACTATTCAATTTCAAAAAGTAGATAGAGGTTATTTGACACAGGCGGAAGTGGAAACACTTATCAACTTTCTTCCCAGCAGAAAAAAAGAAGAAGAAGCCCGTAATGTGTTTATTTTCTGTTGCTTTACCGGTTTGCCACACATTGATGTCTTCAATTTGACATACGATAAAATCCAACAGTCGTTTGACGGTAAAATGTGGATAAAGGGCAAGCGGCAAAAGACGAAGACCGAATTTCAAGTACCCCTTTTGGAAATCCCTCAAATGATTATGAGCAAGTATAAGAATCTTTTGCCCGATAACAAGGTTTTACCTGTACCGCAAAGGCAAGTGTATAATATTTTATTAAAAAAGATTGCCCAAAAATGCGGCATAACCAAAAACATAACCTCGCACCTCGCGCGGCATACTTTCGCCACGCTCGCATTGACAAAAGGCGTAGCCCTCGAAAGCGTCAGCAAAATGTTGGGACACACCAGCATTAAGACCACTCAGATTTACGCTCGCGTTACCGATGAGAAAGTGGGTGAAGATATGGCAATGCTCGCAGGCAAACTGACTGCAATGGATACACTGTTCAATATCAGGGAAAACGGCATGAAAAAAGAGGAAGTTTCCCTGAAAACATTTATCAACATTATAGATGCGTTTTCCATAAACATTTCGGAAGAACAATTCGGCATATTGAAAGAAATCTGGCAGCAGTTGAACTGGTTTGAAAAGATAACTGCTTTGTATCTCTATAAAGACGGGCAGTCCGAAATATTAAAATACCTGTGGACGCACACTGACAGCAACACCAAATTGACGGTTGTTTCCGAAATTCAAAGAATGGAAGACAGTGATAAACCGCTTTTACGGCACAAAAACTTATTGGAGTATATAACCCCTCGTATAGCATAATTATACAGTAAATCAATAATATTAATTTAAAAAATTTCAATCATGAATTTAGAAAGAATTAAAGACAAAATTATCATTGTTCAGGGACAACAGGTTATCCTCGACAATGATGTAGCGGAACTGTACAACGTTGAAACCAAGCGTATCAACGAAGCAGTAAAGAACAACCCCGACAAATTTCCCGAAGGGTATATTATTACACTGACAGATGATGAAATGCGTTCTTTAAGGTCGAAAATTTCGACCTTAGAAAATGCAGGGCGAGGGAAACATGCAAAATACAATGCAAAAAGTTTTTCGGAACGCGGCTTGTATATGCTCGCCACCATTCTGAAAAGCCCTGTGGCAACGGAAAGAACGATAGAAATTATCGAAACCTTTGCCAAAGTCAGGGAATTGTCACGCAATTTTTCGGAACTGCACAGATACGGCGAAGAACAGCAAAAATCAATGTTGCAAAAGAGTGGCGAGATTATTTCCGACCTGCTTTTGAGCGACCTTGAAACAACGGAAACGGAAACAACGGTAAAACTTAACCTTGCCCTGCTGTCCGTAGAACACACGGTTAAGAGAACAACTAAAAAGAAGGAGGAATAATATTATGGAAAAAGGAAGTATCAAATTCATTTACGAAGACGGAAAAACGCCTTCGCTGGAAGTAGAGTTAGTCAATGGAACAATTTTTCTGACAAAGTATGAAATCGCACATTTATTCAACTGTTTTGTGCAAAAGGTAGATGCAAATCTTCGCAGCATTTTTAAGGACAAATTGTTGTGGGAAAACGATGTTTGCTACAATAACCGTTATACCGATAACAACGGCAAGGAACGCCAAACAATGTATTACAATATGGAAGTCCTTATTTTTGTCAGTTATCGGGTTAATACATTGGAAGCAAAAGTCTTTCGGCAGTTCGTCAATTCCGCCTTGCGGGAACATTTACGAAAGGATAAATCGCCGAAACAGAGCGTAAAAATCGTTTGGACATATATGCCTGCACAAAATTACTGGTGGAATTAAAATCGTAATTCATTCATTCACAGAAGCCCGACACTCAATCGGGCTTTTTTCATTTCCACCCTGCCGAAACACGCTTTGCGTTTTCCATTGCCCTCCAAACAGCAAAGCAAGTTTCCGGCACAATAAAAGCAAGAGTATGAACACGCCGCTACTCTCTGTTATTCATACACTTGCAAAGATTGCCGTATCGCACGGCAATAAAACAAATTCCTTTGTCATAAATTTTTTCGCTGTTTCTCTTAATAATCATTCCACATAATTTATTGCAATGCCGCCGCTGTGTGTGGTCATTTTTTGTTTTGAGGGCAAAGGTGCTTACGGGTTATTAACGGGCTGTCAAGGTCAAGCCTCCGGTTTTACAAAAAATCTCCACACCTGCGCAGGCTTCGGGTAGTATTTTTTGTAAAAACCTTGACAGCCCTAAACCCTACACCGGATAGCCCTCAGAAACAAAAAAACGACCGATGCGACGGATGAAGCAGAAGTAAAAAAAATGTCATTGATTATGCGAAACAACGAAAAAATATTGAAACAAAAAAACTCACTCCGCTCTGGAATCAACATAAGTATCGGTTTGATATTAGCGGGTTTGGCAGTGGTTTTCGGGCTGATTTTCGGCTTTGGCGGTACTTTCTTGGCAGTAGTGGGGGTATATCTCGGCTACAAACTTTTGAGGCTGATTTTGCGGGTTTTGAGTTTGGTTTTTTCCCTCTTTATTACCCTTGTTTCGATTGCAATACTGATTTTAATTATTTCATTACTAATATTTTAATACAATTCATTATGTCAAAAGTAACAGTTTTATTTTCAGGGAAAACTTATGATACCTCAAAGCAGGTATTAAGTGAAAATCAAATCGTAACCGGCTACGGTTACGGAATGAGCAAAGAACGCTATGTGGTTTATCGGGTTGAAAACAGGGGCGACAGTTTTATTTACCACTTAATCAACATTGAAACAAGGGAGTTTACACAAACAGACCTTCCCCGACCGCTTTCGGAAAAATTCGGGATTGGAATGTATTACAATGATGAAACACCCGAATTTATGGATGCCTTTGAAGTATTGCTATTGCAGGGCGAAGCGGAGTACAAGGTTCAGGCAGAAACGAACACCGCCACGCCCGAAACCGTAACAGGCGATTTTGTGATAGCGGATTACTCCCAAATGGCATTAGCCGTTTTCGGCGACACTCGCCCCATTAAGGACGAATTAAAGGCATTAGGCGGACGTTTCAATCCAAGATTAACGCACAACGGCGAAAAGCAGGCAGGTTGGATTTTCTCAAAATCCAAAGAACAGGCATTAAGAAATTTATTAACAATCAAATAATTACAGCAATGAGAACAGAAAACTCAATCAATCAAAACGGTTGTTCCGTTTGTCAGGCAGGACAGGAAAATTATACGACATTCCGCCCTGCACACCGCCCGAATACAGTTTTTTATCAATACGACTACCGACATACAGACAGCAAACTGTTTTCAACCGTCGCCCCGACTTTGGAGGGGTGCAGAGTAAAGAGGGACAAATGGTTAAACGATAATAAATTAAACAAGTAAAACAATGAAAATAGCAGTAAAAACAAAACGGCAATCCGTATCAAAAGGCATACAGAAAATTTGCGGAAACATAATCGAATGGCGATTATACGGCAAAGGACTTGCATTGACGGCAATGGATTTTGAACAAATCGTAAATTCATTGATAAACAATGATGTAGAGGGCGAATTATGCACAATAACGCCCAACGGCGCTACTGCCAACGGTTGGTGGTCTATCAAATGGTAATTTTATTAATCATTATAACACAAGGAAATATGAAATCAACGGAAGTATTTAAACAGACAATCCAAGATTATTTGGACAACAGGGCAAAAACGGATGTATTGTTTGCCGTATCCTACGCAAAGACAGGCAAAAACATTGACGACTGCATTACCTACATTTTCAATACCGTACAGAAAAGCGGTTGCAACGGATTTGCAGACGAGGAAATTTACTCGATGGCGGTACATTATTACGATGAAGACACTATCGAAGTGGGGAAAAATTTTGATTGCAGGGTTGTAGTCAATCACACCGTAGAATTAACCGCCGAAGAAAAACAGCAGGCACGGCAAGAGGCAATAGAGCGAGCGCAAAACGAGGCATACAACCGACTGAAACAGCCTTTGCGCAAACCACAAACGAAACAATCCGAAGTTGCCAACCAACTAAATTTATTTGCCCTATGAAACCGAAAAACAAATTTCAACAGCAGGTTTTTGAATGGAGTAAAAAACTGCCTGACATATCCGAAACGCAGGTAAAATGGGCATATCAAAACTGTATGCTGCATATTGCGAAAAAGACGAAAAAAGGCTTGACCTGTTTAGAGTGCGGTCATTTGTGGCAGGACAAAAACAGCGATGAAAAAGAATGTATTTGCCCTCATTGCCATACCAAACTGCAAATAGACGGCACAAGACGGCGGGTATTCAGGGATTACGAATATTTCTGCACAGTTACCGTTTGCGGTGGCTTTCAGGTGTTGCGCTTCTTTTACCTGACAATTTATGCCAAAGCGGGAAAAAAGGCGCGGTATTTCCATTCGGAAGTCATTCAGCGGTGGATTGCGCCCAACGGCAAATCGGCAACCATAGCCAGATTAAGGGCATTGACCTGTTTTGCAGACACATGGCGTTTTGAGACGGCTCTTGAAATACGTCCCGAAAAGCCGTTATACAATGCTATTCCGACCGCAGTTTATCCGCGCCAAAAGTTAATCCCCGAATTAAAGCGCAGCGGGTATAAAAAGCCTATTGACAAGGTTACGCCTTTCGATTTATTCCATGCCTTATTGACGGACAATCACGCCGAAACGCTGTTAAAAGCAGGACAAATCAATTTGTTGAATTTTTTTGTAAACAATGGTTTTAAGCATATAACAAACTATTGGACTTCAATCAAAATCTGCCTGCGCAACGGTTATACAGTAGAAGACGCCTCTATATGGCGTGATTACATTGGTTTGTTGCGTTTTTTCGGAAAGGATTTACACAACGCTAAATATGTTTGCCCCACCGACCTGAAAGCCGAACACGACCGTTATGTGAAGAAAAAGCGGGAATGGCAGGAAAGGGAACGCAGGGAAAAGGCAAGAGAAAAGGCATTGGAAGATGAAATTCGTTTCAGGGAAATGAAATCCAAATTTTTCGGTATCGGGTTTACCGATGGCGTGATTGAAGTTCGGACACTCGACAGCGTGGAAGACATAATGACAGAGGGCGATGTAATGCACCATTGCGTATTTGCAAGCGAATACCATTTGAAACCCGACAGCCTGATACTTTCCGCCTGTATCAATGGACAAAAGATTGAAACAGTAGAGTTTTCACTCTCTCAAATGCGGGTGGTACAAAGCAGGGGCGTATGCAACAAAAACACCGAGTACCACGACAGGATAATTGCCCTTGTAAATAAGAAAATGCCGAAGATAAAGAGAAAATTAGCAATGGCAGCCTGATAAATTCAAATCCAATTAAACAATACGGTTATGACAAAAAAAGAATGTCGCAGGATAATGCGGGAGTATGACAGGAAAGATATTTATACGACCCACACAACGAGTTCGGAGAGTTTCAACGGCTTTCTTGCCCAATGCAAACGAGCCATTAACAAGTTGCACCAAGAAAAAGTAAGTACGAAATATGACTTTTGGAGTTGCTATGCAAGCGAACAGGCATACAAACATTTTTACGGCAACCGCCGTTTTTTGAGCGATGCGGAACACGCAGAATACGAACAGGCAAAGAATTTATCCTATTGGGAATTTTTGAAGAAATACGGCTATCTGTCCGTTCAGGACGGCTTTTTCTGTATTGATTTTGACTTTGGCGAAATGGTGTTTGCCGCTTATTCGAGCCAAGCCCTAATCGAAATGGGGATTTTTACCAAAGAGGAAATCAATTTGTATGTAGATTGTGCATTGAAAGTTTGTTAATCAGGGCGGGGAAAATCCCGCCCGCTACTTTTTCCATGAGCCTCAAGCGGGAGAAAAAGTAGCAAAAAGCCGTCTTTAATTTCCCTGATAAAATAGATTTTCTCCCCTAATATTTTTCGCAAAGTTACAGGAAATTCGGGACAAGCAGCAAGGTCGAAACGTGTTTGGCAAACAATCTTCCTTTTTGTTCCAAAAAGCGTATTCTTCGCCAAAACCTTGCATGAAGTCCCAAATTTCCTGTGGCAGGACAAGCAAAAAAATTATTGTCAAATCATTAAAATTTTTGCATTATGAAAGTGAATTATTTCAACATTCCCGAAATTACAGTATCTTACAAAGATAACGTAAAAGCGTCTGAAAGAGCAGTTATTAAAAGTTCGCGCGATGCCGCTAACATTATGGCAGTCGCCTTTGAAAACTGCATGGAGCATCACGAAGAAGTGTATGCGTTATTCCTTAACAAGGCAAACAGGGTGCTTGGCATCTCACGCATTTCGCAAGGCGGGATAGACGGCGCTGTCGTAGATATTCGGATTATTTTACAGACTGCCTTGAAAGTTTCTGCGTCATATTTGATGCTGTCGCACAATCATCCGTCAGGCAGCGACCGCCCAAGTCCGCAGGATATACGGCTCACAAAAAATATTCAAGCAGGGTGTAATGCCGTTGGAATACAACTGTTAGACCATCTGATTGTAACCGAAGAAAGTTATACCAGCTTGGCAGACGAGGGACTCTTATAAAGTCCCTTTTTTTAGTCGAAATCAATATGAATACGATAAAATAACCGCTTTCCGGTTCAATGGCAAAGCCTGTCCGCAAATTTATATTATCTTTGCATCCGGACAAAAACAATATGAATACAAATGTCAAATTAGAGAAATGGCAGGCAGCCCAAAAGCGGCACAGGCTATCGGACAAGCACGTTCAGATGGCTCGCGAGCTTGGTTTAAATCCCGACAAACTGGGAAAAATAGACAACCACAAACAGGAAACATGGAAAAGTCCCCTGCCACAATTCATTGAGGAAATCTATTTCAAACGCTTTAAGAAGACCGAACCCGCCACAGTCAAATCCATTAAGGAACAGGTTGCCGACGAAAAAGCAAAGAAAGAACGGCAGAAGAAAGCGAAAGAACAGAACCGGAAAGAAAAAGCCAAAATTCAGGAAAATAAGCCGTTAGCTGATGACTGTAAGGAAAGCGTTACCCTATCCCAACTGGGATTTATAATAAAAAAGATACATCCCCGGTATAAGCCCCACCGTTATGGTTGCAAAACATTAAGGGCAATCTATGAAAAATTAGACAGATATGAGATTGTGCAGACAGAAGAAACGGCAACCGTTATCTGTAGAAAACAGGATGGTTTCTAAAAAATACAGATAAAACCTGCAATTACATTTAAAAGCAAACAACGGACAACAATAAAGTTGTCCGTTGTTTTATTAAATGGATAAACCTTTCTTTTGGGGAGGTGGGGACACTTCCTTTTGCGCCTGACTATCCCCGAATTTGTTTTCCGCCATTTTCCGAATTTCGGGCGTTTGAAATTTTTCGGGAATAAAACCCAATACCTTTTTATCTGCGTTTGGACTGTTGAAAGCCATTTTACAGAGTTCAGCGGTCAGCAGCTTGTCGGGAACGAATTGCAGGCAGTAGGCATCCGCTTTAACGGCGTTTTCTGCCATTTTTGCGTCCGTAATATCCGCAAAACTGTAAATCACAAATGGATTGTTTCCCTCGTCCAAAAACTTTTTGATTGCCTCTTTCTGTACTTCGGGATAAGGGATTTTCGTAAGAATATTCAAATCTACATCTTTTGAAAGAAGGGCAGCGCGGCAAATATCCCGATTTATAACCGCATCCGGCACATACTCCAAATTTTGTCCGCTTGCAAGGACAGCAACCAGCGAAACGGCTGCCGTCCTGTGGCGTTCAGGCAGGGCGGAGTAATAATTTTCGTTTTCCGCAATCTTCCCAATGTCCCATTTTTCCCTGTCTGTCAGCATTTTCATTCCTCACTCTCTGCACTTTCATTGCTGAACGAAAAACTCTTTTGCACCACCTGCCCCCAACTGTCCTCAATGTACATATCCAAATTTTGTTGGTCGGTACATTGCGAGGTGTAGTACAAACGAAACTCATCTTTTTTCAAGGGAAAAAGGTCGTTAGGTGTTAAAACCCTGCCGTCATCAAGGCGCAACTCCCCTTTTCCGTCCGGTTGGAAATAGCGAATGTAAAACTTTGTTTCGGCATAGTCGCCAGATTTTACAATCTGAAGGCGCATTTCGACAGTTTCGCCCTCAACCACTCTTTTAGGGTATGGCATCGCCAGCACATCAAAAGCATACTTTTGAGTAATATCAAGAGAGTCATTACAGGCACAGACGATACTTGCAATAAGTATCGTGTATAAAAAATAACTTGCAAACCGTTTCATTTTCGTATTTGTTTTTTAGTTTATAATAAATTTCACTCCCAATCCGAACTGTGTGTTGAACAAGCCCACAGAAGACCCCGCAAGTGCGCGTTCCCTGATATTGGCAAGCAATACCAGCCAATCCGTTACAAAGATTTCCGTTTCGAGCGTGATTGCCCCACCGTAAAGAAAAGCGTCCTTGTTATTGATAGTCGCGCCATCGAGCAGTGGTTTCTTATTGTGCCGGATTGTTTCGTAACCTGCCAACGCCGACAGCCCCGCCGAACAGAAAATTGTTTTACTTCTGTCCGAGAGGACATTGAGATAATACCCGCCTTCGCCTGTAAACTGCATTTGCGGGTTGCACCAGCTTTTGTAGCGGTGGCATTTTCCCAAAAATTCACCACCGAACACCCAGCGGTCGCCGCTTTTGGTATAAGTGGAAAAAGCCAATCCCGCGTGAGCCGCAAAATTCGGATTGCTTTCGTCAAGCGTAAAACCGTTTACCGTTCCTGCGGTAAATTGAATGCCCTTTTGTCCGGGCAGATAACGTTGCGCCTGTGCATAGAAACAGGACAGGCAAAGTGCAATTAAGCACATAATAACTGATTTATTCATATTCTTATTTTTTAATTTGTAATTAATTATTTCACTTTTAAATCGTCAATCACTTTGGCGCGGGTTATATCCTCGTTTTCGACAACAAAACGCTGGTGTCGCCCGCCGTTCTTTTCGTACAGTTCCACAATCAAATGCTTTCCGTCCGGAACGGTAAATTTAGGCAAAGCAAACACCGTGCGTCCCGATTTCTTTCCGGGTATGCGGATATTGTAACGGTAAGCGCGGACGGGAAAAATAACCTGTTCCTGAATGGCGGTGCGCTTGGCGACCTTTTTATCCACGATTTTAATGCGGATAAAATCCATATCAAACGGCACTTGCGAGGCGTTTTTGGTCTGGATATGGAAATACAGAAAATCGTTATAGGTATAAATACCCTTGAGCAATAACTGTATTCCAAACCGCTTGCTGCCAATATGTTTGATTTCCTTTTTGTCGCTTTGGTAAATGGACTTCATAATGAGATTGACCACTTTGGGCGACTCGTTTCCCAAATCATTGAAGTAAATATCCAATGAATTGTTCGGGCGGTTTACCGCCTCGCCATCGTGGATAAAGTCTTTCATTTCAATGTTTAACTTTTCAGGCTCATCGGCATACTTCACATTGAAAGAATAAAAACTGCCCTCATCTGTGATTACGGAAAAGTTTGTTTCGCGCTCAAAGCCCTGAACGGCTGCTTTCACGCGGATAACATTTTCCGCACCGTCCGCTTTTCCTGCAATAATATTCGCGCTACCCAAATCGACATAGCGCACGGCAGCGGGGAAAATAATATGCACCGTCTTGTTAAAACTCACTTCGATACCGTAGGGCGGTATCATTCGGTCGTACTCAATTTTGCGGGTAAGACCGCTGTACAAATCACCTGTGGAAGGCTGACTTTGCGCCGTTTCCTGCGCATTTGCTGTAATTGCGCCTGCAACTAATGCAAGCATGATAAAAAACTGTTTCATCGTATATTATTTTTAATTATGAATTGTGTATTGTAAAAAAATCCTGTTAATCTTTTAATCAGGTAAATCATGGTTCAGACAATTAATTGTTTGCTAATTGCTGATTATTGATATTACCTTCGGGAAGAAGGAAAACATGATAACCCGCTTTGAGATTGACTTTTACTTCACGCATTTTCTTTGAGAAGAATTGCGAAATTCCCTGAATGGCACTGCGCCCCATATCGGCGGCGAATTGTTCGCCTGCATCGGAAGACAGCGAAATACTTGTACCGGCATTTGTTCCCATATTTGCCGCAACCTCTTTGACGGCGTTAATCTCTTTTGTATTAGGAATAAAGATACCTCGCTGACCGTCCGTATCATACACCGACATTTCCACAGGCAGAATATTGCCGCCGTATTCCATTGAAGTAATAGTGATTTGCAGCCTTTCCCCCTGAATCTTGGAAAAGCCGGAAAGAATCGTGTTTTCTCGGACAAACATTTTGCCCGCCCGCATCGGCTCAAGCAAACGCAAACGGACGCTTTCGCCGTCCATCACGGTCTGGTCGCTATGTATGCAGGCGGAAATCGTATTTTTCCGTTCCTTTGCGAGTTCAGCGGTCGCCGTATAAAATCCCATGTTGCGCGGTTGGGCGAAAGCCTGCATTACCTCTTTGCCCGACAGTTCCTGCGGCAAAGCGGAAACAGTTTGTTCCACCACGCCACTGACAGGAACGACAAGCGTTTTACCCGAAACATTACTGCTCGAAACGCCATTAGCCGCCGTCCCTGCTCCCTCCCTTTCGGGGAGGGCTGGGGAGGGATTTGTCCCCGCGTTCGTCGGGATATACTTTGACGCCATTTGAAAGGACTTTTCCATCAACGTCATTTGCTCATCAACCGATTTCTTGCGGTTTTCCGTTTCGTCCATTCGATTTTTCAGGTCGTTTAATTCCTGCTGTAACCGTTCCTTTTCGGGGTCGTTTTTCGGACTTTCATAGAAATTGCCCAAATTGCGGTTAATATCGCGGTAGGCATTGACGGAGTTTTGCACCGCCGTTGGTTTAGGCGTTGAAGAAGAAATCCCGCTGCCCGATTTTGCAGGCTCATCGGGCAACAACGCCAAATCATCGGCAGGCTTTTTACCGTTTTCGCCCAACAGCGAACTGAAATCATCAAGCGAGCGCATCCGTTCCGCTTGCTTTTGCTTGACCTGTTCCTGCTCGTAGGCGGTCGCCTTGTCGCCGACAATGCCCTCGTTCTTCGGGTCTGGGATTTCGGCGTTAAAACCCGTTTGCATTTCCTGTTTGGCTTTTTCGTCTGCCGATGGCGCGAAGATAAACCACATACAGCCTGCGCAAATAATGCCCATAAGCGCAAAAACAGCATACTTTTTCATTTTCTGCTTTTGCTCATTGGACAATTTGGGCTTGTCATCTGTTTGATTGTTCGTACTCATTACTTTTAATTTTTAATTCGTAATTTTTAATTGATTTAATACTGTCTTTTTTAGATTGTTGCAGTTTTAAAGTTTCAATATGCTGCACTTCCAAAAACTGTTTTTTCGCATCGCTCACGCCCATATTGTATATGGAACTGACCACGAAATAAATGTTTGCCACTGCCAACGCCCCGCCGATAATCAGCACCATCATAAAGCGTTTCATCGGCGTGGGTCGCCCACAAAGAAGCCGCAGGCGGTATTCGATTTCGTCCCAAGCGTTTATCAAAAATTCTTTGATTTTCTTTCTCATACTTGCCTCCTTTCTTAACGGTCAATTACGCGCAAATCGCGGTTTTCTACAATTTCAAATCCTTCCATCGTAAATCCGTGCGGATTGTTGTCCGAGCGTACCGAATTGATTAGATTGCAGCGCGTTATTAAACTGCGTTCCGTGATATTGCTTTCACGGATAATCAGTTGCCGCGCATAAGTAACCGCCTTGTACGGATAGGCATCAAAATCGCAGGCAACGCTGTCAATCTGCACATTCTGGTTGATATTGCCCGAAATAATGCGGTTGTAGTACCCTTTTTCGGTCAAGTCCTTGTAGTAGCCAAACGCCGATTTATCAACCAGAAACAATGCCCTGCGGATATTGCTTTCAATGGCGTTTTTGTCGGGCGAGAGGGTAAAAAACAGTTCGTGAAACCGCTTGATATGTTCCCGCGCTTCAACAGGTCTGTTTTGGGATAAATCCTGTGAAAGAGCCAACATCAGCGATTTTCCGCCGTCAAGGACATATATTTTTTGCCTTTGCTGTTCGGCAAAGTTGTACGCGCTGAACAGCGAGTAACCGACAATCCCAGCGCAAAGGCAGACAAACACAATCCCGAAGAAGCGGATTTGCCTGAAACTTGTTTCCATATTTTTTAATGACTTAAATTCCATATTTTTAATTTATAAATGATTACTTAATTAGCCGTCCTGCGATGTTTCCTGTCGCCGCGCCTGCCACTGCGCCTGCTGCTCCGCCCGCTTTCATTGCCGTTGAAGTCAAAGCACGGTTATAACCGCTCGTGCCGCCTGCCGAAATAATCCAATTCGCTACGGTGGGGACAGTGAAATAGCCCACAATGCCGATTATCATAAAAATGATATAGATTGTATTGGAAGCATCTATCGAAAAATTAGGGTTGTTTTGCAATTCCGAAATATCATTCTGCAACATAAGTACCTGAATCTTAGCAAGTATGCTTGAAAACAAATCGGAAACAGGCAGCCACAAATAAACCGACACATAACGGCTAATCCATTGTGTTAATGTGGATTGAAAGCCATCATAGACTGAAATCGCAAAGGCGATTGGTCCAAGTATGGCTAATACAATCAAAAAGAAAGTCCGCACTGTGTCAATCACCAGAGCCGCCGCCTGAAACAGTATTTCCAAGAGTTCGCGAAACCAATCTCTTATGCTCTTTTTCAGGTTGTACATTCCACGCTCGACATACA
Source organism: Bacteroidia bacterium (assembly GCA_025999935.1). Lineage (GTDB taxonomy): Bacteria > Bacteroidota > Bacteroidia > Bacteroidales > Azobacteroidaceae > Azobacteroides. Next base: position 15,214 of record BNXY01000028.1, read on the forward strand.
TTCCCGACATCGTTACAAGGTCGCCCGGACTCCAGCCCAATTCGTCAAGCTGGCGGTCAAATTCTTCATTCGATACCAGATAAGCCGTTTCGGGGTTGCGCATCATCGCCTCGTATTCCAATTTATCCTTTTGCTGCCGGTATTTTTGCATATCAAATGTCTGCGTTTCCAGCATTTGTCCGCAACCTTTGACCACCGGCGACATCACGGAATTGATTGTGCCTAACACAAAGGTGGGGAAGAACATAATGCACAAGCCAATCACAAACGGACGAAGAAGCGGATACACATCAATCGGCTCTGCGCGGGAAAGGGATTGCCAAACCCTGTGCGCCACATAAAACAGCGCACCCAAGCCTGCAATCCCTTTTGCTACGCCGGCCATATTCCCGCACAAGGGCATCATCTCGGTATAGAGATTGCGCAATATCTGGTGCAGATTGTCAAATTCTATTGCTAACAACATCGTAATTCGTAATTTTTAATTCGTAATTAATTGATTACCAATAGCGGTCGTTGGAATTTCCGTAAAGAGCGACAACGCGGTCGCTTTCTCCCGCTTTTTTTGCCCGCAAATACGAAATGGAAATGTTTTTGCGCGTGTAGTAATCCACCAAGTTCCGATGGCTTTTCAGGCGGTCATAGACATAGTTAATAATGTCCATCCGTTCGTGGTCGGTCATCGAAAGTCCGTTGATATTGACAACATCTTTCATTTCCAAAAGCATATTGGAACTTTCCTGCAACAAAACCGTGTAGCCGTTGGAAATGGCGACCAATTCCTCGTAGCGGAAATTCGGGTCAGAAAGCATCTTTTGGAAGCTGTTTACATAAATGTCGCCGATTTCGCCAACCAGCAGGATGGCATCGCGAACTTTCTTCGCATCCTTCACCAAATCGTGTATGGCTTTGAGTTTGTCGTAATACTCTTTGCCCTGATTGTACAATTTTTGCACTTCCTGAAAATTTTTTATCACATTTGAAACCGTCGAAGAAGTCTGCACAATCTGGTTGGCGGAGTTCACAATACTTGTCGCAATGTTTGCGGGGTCTGTTACCACAAATTGCGCCTTTACTTGTGCCGTAAAACTGAACAGCACTATACTTAAAATAAAAATTGCTTTTTTCATTTTCTTGAATTTTTTAATTGATAATTATTCATTATTTCGTTTACTTTCGGCTAACTGTTTAATAGCCAATTCTAAATTTCCATCCAACTTTTCTGCTAAACGGAACAGTTCCAACTTTTCGGTTTCCTCTGTCGAATAAGCGTAATATTCTTCGAGTGAAACCTCTGTCGCATACACCGCCGATTGAACGCCACCCAAGCCAATCCACACTTCTTTATATTTGCGGTTAGGGTTGTTCGCCATATTGATGGAAAGCACCTGCGATTTTTCCTTTTCGGTCAATCCGAGTAACGCCTGAATACTGTCGAACTTGTTCATGTATTTTCTTTGGTCTAACAAAATCTTACAGTCAGCATTGTTGATAATACTCTCTTTTACAATGGGCGAGGCGATAATGTCATCGACTTCCTGTGTTACCACGATTGCCTCGCCGAAGAATTTACGGACGGTTTTATACAAATATTTTATGTATTCCGCCATACCTTCTTTGGCGATTGCTTTCCACGCTTCCTCGATTAGGATTAACTTCCTGATACCCTTTAACCTGCGCATCTTATTGATAAAAACTTCCATAATAATAATCGTAACTATCGGGAAGAGGATTTTGTGGTCTTTTATCGCATCTATCTCAAAGACAATGAATCGTTTAGACAGTAAATCCAACTGCTTTTCGGAGTTCAACAGGTAATCGTATTCCCCGCCTTTGTAATACGGCTCTAACACATTGAGGAAATTTGCCAAATCAAAGTCCTTTTCGCGGACTTGCTTTTCCTGCAAAATTTCACGGTATTCGCCACCCACAAATTCGTAAAAGGTGTTGAATGAGGGCATAATGCCTGTTTTCAACCGGTCAATGTACATGCTGACGGCATTGGACAGGGCGACCTCTTCGGCTCTCGTGGGCGGCTCATTGTCGCGTTTCCAAAGCGTGAGGATTAGCGTTTTAATACTTTCCCTTTTCTCAATATCGAATACTCCATCGTCCGTATAAAATGGATTGAAGGCTATTGGATTATCTTCGGTATAAGTGAAATATACGCCATCTTCGCCGTTGGTTTTGCGGTTAATCAGGTTGCAAAGTCCCTGATACGAATTACCTGTATCTACTAAAACAATATGCGCCCCCTGTTCGTAATATTGTCTTACCATGTGATTGGTAAAGAAGGATTTACCACTACCCGACGGACCAAGTATAAACTTGTTCCGGTTCGTGATAATCCCTTTTTTCATCGGCAAATCCGAAATATCCAAATGCAGGGGCTTTCCGGTTAATCTGTCCACCATTTTTATACCAAAGGGCGAGAGCGAGGATTGATAGTTTGTTTCCTCTGTGAAGAAACAAAGGGCTTGCTCAATGAAAGTGTAAAAACTTTCCTCTGCCGGAAAATCCGCTTCGTTCCCCGGAATACCCGCCCAAAACAAGGTGGGGGTATCTACCGTATTGTGTCGCGGTTTACACTCCATCAAAGCCAACTGACTGCCGACATCGTTTTTTATCCTTTGCAGTTCTTCTTTGCTATCACTCCAAGCCATAACGTTGCAGTGGCAACGGATAGAGGTAAGTCCCAACGAGTGCGCCTCGTTCAGGTATTCTTCAATCCAAGCCTTGTTAATCTGGTTTTGGCGTGAATAGCGCGATAGCGAGTGCATATTACGCGCCTGTTTCTCAAAGCGTTTCAAATTTTCCGCGCCGTCATCTATAAACAGATATTGATTATAAATGTGGTTGCACGAAAGCAAAACGCCCACAGGCGCGGCAAAAGACAAACGGCAATCGCTTCTGTCCGTTGAGAGTTTTTCATACCGGTTGTCCGTTGCTACTTTGGATGGCAAGTCCTCTGTATCCGAAAGCGTGTGCAAACATATAATATTGTCGCCAATTCGCATTTCATCCGCACCCAAAGAAATATCCTGCAAACAGGTAGTGTTTTCCAATGACAATGAAAAATACTTTTCAATCAGTCCTGCTGTCCCATTTGTCCCGCCTGTCCCTGCGATTTCCTCACTTGTTAATCTTGTGAGCTTCACAAAACCGCTGTCATTGACAATACGCTCGAATTGCCCGACCGCCTCCAAAAATTTGGTTATCGTTTCCTTGTCCCGCACTTCTTTTGGAACAAGAAACCCGCGACATAGCGTATTGAAATTGCTTTGCGCCCGCATCCGCTCTTTGGTTGTTTTTGTCAGGAACAAAAAACAGGCGTGATTCAGGTAAGGGCGTTCATTAAAGTGCCGTTCAAAACTTCTTGAAAGAAAACTCAAATCGTCCTTTTGAATATCCGGCTGGTAGTTTTCTTTGATAAACCAATCGGATTTATGCACAATACTGTAATTGGGTAAAACCTTAACCGCCTTTACCCAAGCCGAATGTATCGCCTCGTATTCGCTGCCGGTTACAGTAAAGAGTTCAGGCAATTCCACCCGAAACCCTACTGTAATATCCGCATCTTTGGAAACAATACAGCCGTTTTCTACTGCCAGCAACGGGAATTTGCTTTCCAGTGTGGCTGCTTTCATCACATTTTTCATACTTCCTTTTTCTTTTGGGTAAATAATCGGGAAAAGTTCCGGCGGTTGATAACATATCGCGGATGGTTGCTTCGAGCCTGCACCTTCATCAATCCGTGTTCGCCGTATTTACTGTTCAGGTGGAATGTTCCGTAAACCAATGTGAGAGCGGCGGTAATGCCGAAAATAATACAAATCCATTGATTAACGCCCACCATATACATCACTACGAACACGACAAACAAGCCGAGCAACCCGCCTGCGAAAATGAAAAGGTACTGTGCTTTCAGTCCTTGAAATTCCGCCGGTTTTCCTATCCCTTTGTTAATTGGAAATTCCATGTTCTTATAAGAAAAAAGAACGAAGAATAGTGGCTGCCACAATCAGGAAGATACATGCGCCAAACCAACTCGCCGCTGTTTTGCCGGTATCGGGGTCGCCGCTTGAAAACTTGCTATACACCTTAACGCCTCCAATCAAGCCGACCACAGCCCCAATCGCATAAATCAATTTGGTCGCGGGGTCAAAATACGAGGTAACCATTTGTGTTGCTTCGGTTATACCTGCTGCGCCATTGCCCTGTGCAACTGCATTCACAGCTGTCATCAGAAGGGCGACAGCCGAAAAGAAAAATCTTAAATTGTTTTTTTTATTTTTAGTCATAATGAATTTTGAAAATGCTGCGGGGGAGGGATAATCCCCCGACAGCGGTTAATACTGTTTTTAACTTTGAATTTTAGTGGCGGGGTCGCAGACCCCTTTATTATTGCTTTCGCACGCTAACCATACTCTTTCTGTTTCATTTTCTTACTGTTTTTAATCATTCAATCTACATAATCGGCAACATCAAAATCGCCGTAATCAAAATTTGCATCGGAAGTTTCATCTTCCGTTTCAGGCATTACTTTTTGGATATTGCGTTCAACGACCGCCTTAATCCAATTCATTTTACCTTCGTCCCCCGAAACAAGCATCTCGAACATATCGGTATTTTCCAATTCGACTATCGTTCTGCCTGTTTCTTCGCTTACATCTTCGGGCTGTTCCATTACGGCTTTTACTGCCGTTTGCAGTTTGTCGTAATCAATACCCTCTGCCATGACCGCCTCATGTCCCAAAGTCCGACCCAATTCCGCTTCTTCTTCTTCGGCTTCATAATCTATTTCTTCGTCATCATCGTCAAGCGGGATACTCAAAATTTCGGGATTCGGCTCGTCTGCAAAAACCTCGTCCAATTCTTCGGACGGGATAATCCCAGACGGTTTTTCTTCGGTTTCGGCTGCAAAAATAACCGGTTTTTCGCTCGTTGTTTCCGTTTCCGAAAGAGTGGCAGGGGTTTGCAGGGGTTTGCTCCGGTCGGGCAGGACAAAGCGGCTTTTGCCCATCACATCATTGGCAACTTTTGGCTTTTCAGGCGGTGCGGTATCGTTGCCCTTTTTCGTGTCCGCTTGCTTGGGGTAGGCAATGCGGTAGAGCAGAAACAGGGCGGCGAGCATTATGAGAAGTGCAAGGAGTTTCATAAGGCTGCTGTTTAATAAATCCTTTTGTCGATAAAGGAGTTGACTATTTCCTCGTGATACTCCTTAAAATGCTCATTCAAAACATTATCAACATACTCATACAAAGTAATTTTACCTTGACCGACAATATGTACAATGTGTGAAATACGCTTGTGATGCTCCTCTCTGATATAGAGTGATTTTCCTAAACGGGCAGCCGGTGCATCCGTTTTCTTGATGTACGCTGACTTATAGTCTTGCGTTCTCCTGTCTAATTCTTCCTTTTTCATTTTTTTCTGTTTTTAAAATTCAATTAAATCCTTACGTTCTTTTTTGTACAAATCGTTGATTTCGTCCTTGTGCATTTCCAAGTGCTGTAACAGCACATTGTCGATATACCCGCCCACTGTAACATCCTTGTCGGCGATAACCCGCACAATTTCCGAAACGGTAGCATGGATTTTTTGACTGATATATACGCATGACCGAGCCTTTAACTCGTTTTTCTGCAAAAACAGGCTGCTGTAATCCACACTGCCACGCTTGCGGCGGACAGGCTCTTTTGTTTCCTTTGCCTCTTTGGTCTGTTCGGGTTCAGGCGCAGGTTCAACTGTTTTTTCCGATTCTTTGGGCGGAACAGGAACGGCAGGCGGATTGCTCTGTTCATAAACCGATTGCAGCAAAGCGGCTTCGTCTATATCTTCCACCACCCTGCTTTTTCTCTTATTGTTTTCCATTATCGCGTAAATTTAAGATTTCACAAATTTCATCTGCCAAGACATCAATGTTGCTGCCTTTAAGCAGGGCTTTATCGGCTGAAAACAGCGTGGAACGGAAAATGCTGTGGCTGTCGCCCGACATTTCCTTGCGGAAACGGACGGAGTTGGGCAGCGAAGTTTTCATTATTTGCAGTCCCAATTCTTCGATTGCATTTTCGTAAGCCTCATACAAAGGCGATTTTTCCCTTCCATCCACCATATTCCAGAACAGACGCAAGCCTTTGATATTCCCTTTGCCCACGCTGATAAGTTTTTCGTTCAAAAGCGTGGCGTACTGCAGGGTGCTTTCGAGAACAAAGCGGTCTGCACTAATCGGCGTAAAAATATAATCCATTGCCGCCAGCGTTTTGATAACGCCGCCACTGTTAAGCGTTCCGGGCAGGTCGAAGAAAATCACATCAAACTCCTTTTGAGAATTTTCCATCAGGGTTTGTGCATCTTCGACAGCGGTTTCGGGCTTGCTGTCCCTGACAGGATAGGCTTTTATTCCGAGCGAGCGGAACATATCATACGCCATCCGCTTGAAATAACCGTCCTTCACAATCAGTTCGCCGTCGCGCTTGCGCTCTTGGAAGATACTTAATTGCGGAAAATCGCAATCTACTACGGCTACATGGTAGCCTTTTACATAATGCAGGTAACTTGCCGTAAGCACTGTTACCGCTGTTTTGCCCATTCCGCCCTTTTGGGTAGAGAAGGCTACGAATAATGTTTGCTTTTTCATTTTACTGAATGTTTTAAATAAATGAATAATTAAATAACTATTGATAACTGTCTGTAAATCATTACTGAACTGCCGATTTGCGTTTTTGTTTCGATAAATAAATGTTTCCGCATTTCAATACCACAATACGACAGCAAGTCAGCACAACAATACTGATTTGCGTCAGTACGACAATATTGACTGACGTACTTGTTTGAGCAAGTCCGTAAAGCATTGCTTCAATGCTGATTTGCTTCTTTTTCGATTTATTTCCTTGCTTACTCATTTCCGTATTTCTTTACTTTCATATTTATTCAAATCACTGTTTCCGTAAATCCATATTTTCTTATTTCTGCAAATCTGCGTTTCATTATTTCCATTAATAATTACTGATTTACGGCTGCAAAGGAATATAGAAAAAACTGTGTATTTATCTGCCTTTTAACAAGTGGCAGGGGTTTGCACCGAGAGTGGCAGGGGTTTGCCACCCCCGGCCTGCCAATTTTCTGAAAACACCCCTCTAACTTTGCAGCGGATTTCTAAAAACCACTTTTTATGATACGGAAAAGGCGACAAAGGACGGGGCAAAACGACTGCGCGAAAGTCAATAGGGCTTTCTCAAAGGTCAATAATGTTTACCCCCAAGTCAATAGGGCTTACAGCCAATTCCGCGATAGCGGAATTTTGTTTGCACCAGCAAACGGCAAGTTGTATTTTGAGTTCCTCAAAATATTTTCAGTACCTGAAAATACTTGCCCTTGCAGGGGGCAAAAACGCTTCCGAAGTCAGCGTTTTTATTTAAGTTCCAACATAATTTTTTAATGCTATGGCAACAGAAAAGAACAAGCCCAAACAAGTTGGGCGCAAGCCGAAAGCCGACCCCTGCCGCCACCGCTTGGCGATTAACCTCAATGATGCGGACTTTGCCAAGTTCCTGACGCTTTTTGAACAGTCGGGATTAAGCGACAGGGCGCATTTCATAACCGCCTGTATTTTTGAACGACAATTAAAGGTGGTCAAAATCGACAAGGCGGCAATGGATTATTATATGCGATTGACGACATTTCATTCGCAATTCCGCGCAATAGGAGTTAATTATAATCAGGTTGTAAAGGCTATCAAATCCACTTTTACCGAGAAAAAAGCGTTGGCTTTCCTTTATAAATTGGAACAGGAAACGCGAAAATTGGTCGATTTACAGCACAGTATAATTGCACTTACAGAGGAGTTTAAGGCTAAATATTTCTGATTTCCAAATCGGAAATATCAAAAAAAATGAGGTTATGATAGCAAAAATAAGTTCTTCAAACAATCTTTACGGTGCACTTTCCTACAACCAGAACAAGGTTGATGAGAAACACGCACAAGTTATTTTTAGCAATAAAATGATAGAGCCGAAAGACGGAAATTTCGACATTTCCACCTGTTTAATGTCGTTTGAAAACTACCTTTTGGCAAACAAACGGACGGAAAAACCGGTGCTGCATATCTCTATAAATCCCGACCCAAAAGATGTTTTAAGCAATGAACAGTTGTCGGAAATTGCCCAAACCTATATGCAAAAAATGGGTTACGGCGACCAGCCTTTTATCGTCTATAAGCACGAGGATATAGAGCGCAGGCATATTCATATTGTTTCATTGCGCGTGGATGAGAATGGAAAAAAGATTGACGGCAACTTTGAACGCCGCCGCTCAATGGATGTTTGTCGCGATTTGGAACAACAGTACGGACTAATCCCCGCCGACCAAAAACAAAAATCCCAATCGTCCCTGTCCCTCAAACCGGTCAATTACAAAAACGGCGACATAAAACACCAAATCGCCAACGTAATCCGCCCCATTGCTAAGGATTATCATTTTCAAAGTTTGAAAGAATACCGCGCCCTGCTTACCTTATATAATATAGGAGTGGAAGAAGTGAAAGGCGAAATTGGCGGCAAGGAATACAAAGGATTGATTTATTCCGCATTGAACAAAAAGGGTGAAAAAACAGGTAATCCGTTCAAATCTTCGCTTTTTGGAAAATCCGTTGGCATTGAAGCATTGGAAAAGCGTATGGAACAATCGGCGGAAATTATCAAAAGTAAACACCTGAAAGAACGCAGCAAAAAAGTTATTTCGGCAGTGATGCTTACCTCAAAACGCCGCGCCGACTTTGAAGGCGCGTTGGCTAAACAGGGCATTTCCGTAATATTTAGAGAAAATGAACAGGGCAGAATTTACGGCGCAACCTTTATAGACCACGAGCAAAAGTGCGTGTTCAACGGTTCTCGTCTGGGCAAGGAATTTTCGGCAAATGTGTTCAATGATTTGTTTAACGGAAAATGTCTGAACCCTGATTTACCTGATTTTAAGATTAACAGGATTGACCCCGAAAAATCAGGTCAATCCTTTAATCATGAAAATCAAGGTTCAGACATTGGCGGCTTGTTTAACTTCTTTTCGTCCGAAACTCCAAGCGATGAAATTGAAGAACAAAACTTTATCCGCCGTTTGAAAAAGAAAAAAAGAAAACAAAGAAGATTATAAACTATTAAAAATTAAGATTATGCAACAGGAAGATGATTTAAGAGGCTTGGCAAAAACAATGGAGTTTATGCGGGCGGTTAGTATTTTGTTTTGTGTTATCAATGTCTATTGGTTTTGTTACCAATACATTGTGGAGTGCGGGGTAAATATCGGCGTTGTCGATAAAATCCTGATGAATTTTAACCGTACAACGGGACTTTTTTCATCCATTCTTTGGACGAAAATCTTTGCCGTTGTGTTTTTGGCTTTATCCTGTTTGGGGACGAAAGGCGTTAAGGAAGAAAAGATTAAGTGGTCGAAAATCAACACTTTCCTGTTTTTCGGCTTCATCCTGTTTTTCCTGAACTGGTGGCTGTTGTATTTGCCGTTGCCGCTTGTGGCAAACACGACGTTTTATGTGTTTACGCTCACTTTGGGCTATATCCTGTTACTCGTTGCCGGATTGTGGATGAGCCGCTTACTCAAAAACAACCTTTTAGATGATGTCTTTAATGTTGAGAATGAAAGTTTTATGCAGGAAACGCGGCTGATGGAAAACGAGTATTCCGTTAATTTGCCAACGAGATTTTTCTACAAAAAGAAGTGGAACAAGGGATGGATAAACATTGTTAATCCGTTCCGCGCCTCTATCGTACTCGGCACTCCGGGTTCGGGAAAATCATACGCCGTTGTGAACAATTACATTAAACAGCAGATACAGAAAGGTTTCGCTTTATATGTGTATGATTTCAAGTTTGACGACTTGTCGGTTATCGCCTACAATACGCTGATGCACAACCTTGACAAATACAGGGTCAAACCGAAATTCTATGTTATCAATTTCGACAATCCGCGCAAGTCGCACCGTTGCAATCCAATCAATCCGGTGTTTATGACCGATATTTCGGACGCTTATGAAAGCGCCTACACAATTATGCTTAACCTCAATAAAACGTGGATACAGAAGCAAGGCGATTTCTTTGTGGAAAGCCCAATAATCCTTTTGGCAGCCATTATTTGGTATCTGAAAATTTATGAAAATGGCAAATATTGCACCTTTCCACATGCCATTGAATTTCTCAACCAAAAGTATGTGGATATTTTCCCTGTTTTAACCTCTTATCTGCAGTTAGAGAACTATTTAAGCCCCTTTATGGATGTTTGGGAAGGAAATGCTCAAGACCAATTACAGGGGCAGATAGCGAGTGCTAAAATCCCTTTGTCCAGAATGATAAGTCCGCAGTTGTATTGGGTTATGAAAGGTGATGATTTTTCGTTGGATATAAACAATCCCGATGAGCCGAAAATTTTATGTGTCGGCAACAACCCCGACCGTCAAAATATTTATTCGGCGGCATTGATGTCTGAACCATGATTTTTAGGATTAAAAGATTAACATGATTGTCCGTCAAACAAAATCCTGACAATCCTTTAATCAAGTGAATCAAGGTTCAGACAGTTAAAACGCGACTACGGCGACAAGGAAGCCGCCGTTGTGATGAATACCGTAGGCAATATTTTCAGCGGTCAGGTAGTTGGCGAATCGGCAAAGAATCTTTCCGAGCGTTTCGGAAAGGTGTTGCAAAAACGCCAATCAATGACGATTAACCGGCAGGACAAATCCACTTCCATTTCCACACAATTAGACAGTTTGATACCTGCAAGCAAGATTTCTAATCTCACACAAGGTATGTTTGTCGGTGCGGTCAGCGACAATTTTGATGAACGAATAGAACAAAAGATTTTTCACGCCGAGATTGTGGTTGATAATGCCTCCGTAGCCCGCGAAACGAAAGCCTATCAAAAAATCCCCGACATTTTAGATTTCCGCGATGGGGACGGCAATGATACGATGCAGGCGGAAATTGAACGCAACTACAATCAAATCAAAGCCGATGTGAAACAGATTGTTGCCGAAGAATTGTCGCGAATTGCTGCCGACCCTGACTTGCAGCATTTGATAAAAAAGGAGTAGGATTGAAAAGTGAAACCTCCCTTGTTTGAGATACAAGGGAGGTTTATTGCTAATACTTTTATTTTTATTGCTAAATTGAATTTGAGTTAAACAACTTATAATCAGTAGTGTGTTTTGCCTTTATTGCTAATTTTTGCGTTTTTATTGCTAAACTGTATTGAGTTCCCAGACTGAAAATTTTATGGATTGGGATATATTTCTTATCTTCTTGTCTTTTGACGATAATCCAACAAGAACATTCGATATTTTCTTTTGTTTTTTTTCAACAGGCAAATCTTGCGGCAAAAACGGCATAATCAATTTTTCTATTTCTTCTCTTGATACAGAGCCTTTTTCTCTTAACAAATTCAATACCATCTCTTTAAAATCCTTATTGGTAAAATCAACAGACTTTATACTGCCGACTATTTCAACCAAAGAACTTCTGCCTTTAATCAAATCTAACGACCGCAACCGATTTAAAGCATCTTTGGATATTGGCAGTTTTTTCTGTACCTTGTCCAATGCAATAACATCGTCAAGCGATAATTCGGGGTGCTTAAATAACTGACGTGAATAGTTTTCATTGATAAGTTCGCCGTGAATGGTAACTTCGGTATGTTTTTCGTCTGAAATATTATAAGTTGGTAGCGGAAAAAACCTGTCCCTTTGAATAGTAAACATTTTTTTGATACCGCTACCGACAGTATCAATCATATTCAGATTAACCATTGCAGCAACTAAAAACGGATTACGGTAATAGGGTTGCGGACGGTTGTAATGAATTGCATCTTCGACCGATTCAGGAATAAAACTGCCGGCATTTTCAAAAATCAATCTGTCATTATATTCCAAAACAATAATTCTGCAACTTTTACTGTAATCCTGATGTGCAACGGCATTATTCAAGGCTTCTCTTATAACCCATTCATCATAATGAGTTACTTCATTTGGAAACAGCGAAGTATCGTCAATCATATAGCGGTATTTCAGATTTCGGATACAGGCAAGCGTTTTATTTACAGTTAAAATAAATGGCGTATAAAAATGTTCATAACCTTCGGGAGCATCTTTCAAAACCCAAGTTATCTGCCCGATAGCAGGGGAAAGCAATGCACTTGCTTCACTTTTCCCAAGCAACAATATTGCCGTATTGGTAATTTTTCCGTCAAGCGTTACTCTTGCCTTGTCAAGAAATTCTTCATCAGGCCAGCTGTCCACGTCTTTTGCCAAAGACCGGTGTTTCAACTTGTATTGTTCCCGTGCTTTTAATATGGCTTCTTTATCCAAATGCCCAAGATTGGCATCGGGAATAATCATTTTCGACCAATCCCTGTTTGACGCCTGATTGCGTATCCTGTCTATCTTCTCTATATTCAACGCGATAAGGCTTTCATTGAGGCGACCGTAATAAAATCCCTCAAAAGAAACGGGAATGCCGTGCGGTGCAGCTGGAATTTGAAACATTACCACGCGACCTTCGGGCTTCTGCAACTCATAAATTTCCATGAATGAAATGCTTTGAGTGGTTTTGTCGCCGATTTCCTTTTTCAGGCTGTCCAAATCCTTGCGGGAGGTGCGGTAACGGCTACCTACAATCTTGTGTTTCTTGTTCTCAACCCCAAAAATCAGCCACGCACAGAATTTTCCTTTCAGATTGGCTTCGTTGCTCAACGCCGAAAAGTATTTACCGAGCTTGCTGAAGTCGTAACTTTCTTTTGCCTCCTTAAACTCGACAATCTCGGTTTCTGCCGGAAGCAAAAGCGCATCGGTCAATATTTTGTTTAATTCCTGTTCAGTCATTTTCCTGATTTTTCAGAGGCGCAAAATTACTCAAAATTCCGCAATCCGGCAAATATTTGTTTGACAAACAACGAAAAAGGCTCTGCCAAGTATCCCTCTTGACAGAGCCGCCACTAAAATCCACAGCAAACAGCAAAGCCATTATGACCGTGTGATTTCAGTGGCAAAGTTATCACTTTTTCCCGAATTTCTTTTTCTTATCCGAAAAATCGAAGGTAACTTTGTATTCATCATCGAATTTCAGAGCGGCGGGAAAGATTTTGCCTGCCTTGCTTTTGAAACCGTTAATGACTGCGGTTTTGCCTTTGGTCAGCAGTTCCAAAATCTGTTTATCGGTCAATTCCTTTTCGCTAATGGTACGAAAAACTACCAATCCGCAATTTGGGTCGCTGCATTTCGCTACTTTGGGATAAAAGCGGATATTGGCGGTTTTGCATTTCGGACAAACACACGCATTTTCATCTGAAACGGTAATCTTGGTATCCAACAATTCCATTGTAATTTGGCGCGTATAGATTTCAATCGTCTTTTGGAACGTTTCCGGTTGCATTTCACCGCGCTCTATTTGTGCTAATGTATTTTCCCAACTGCCTGTGAGAGCGACATCGGCTATCCGCTTGTCCTTAACAGTTTCATAAACCGTCAATCCTTTTTCGGTGGGAACAAGCGATTTTTTCTCGCGCACGATATAATTTCTCGAAAACAAAGTTTCGATTATCGCCGCGCGGGTAGCAGGCGTTCCGATACCGCTTTCTTTCATTGCCGCGCGTTCCGCCCCGTTTTCAACCGTTTTTCCTGCGGTTTCCATTTCCGAAAGTAGCGAGGCTTCGGTATGTAAGGGCTTGGGCTTGGTTTGCTTTTCCAACAGTTCGGATTTGAGGATGGGCAGCGTTTCGCCCTGCGTAACTTCGGGCAGAGCGCCGTCTTCGTCCGTTTCCTCTTTTTCATTAAAGACCGCTCGCCAACCCGCCTGTTTGATAACAGCACCCTTTGCCTCAAAAAGCGTATCGGCACAAATGCAAACAATTGTTGTTGCATCCTTGACACATTTTTTGGAAAATGCCTCCAACATGCGCCCTGCTACCATTTCATAAATCGTTTGTTCTTCGCCCGAAAGGTCTTTAGGCATGTTTCCGGTAATGAGTAGCGCGTGGTGGTCGGTTACTTTCTTGTCATCGACACAGCGGATATTCAGGATTTGGGTGTCCATTTTAGCGGCATAACCGCCAAAACGCGGGTGCGTTTTCAGACTGTTAATGAGTTCGGGGATTTCGTCGAATACATCGGCGGAAATATAACAGCTGCCTGTGCGTGGGTAGGTAATCAGTTTTGCCTCGTAGAGTTTTTGCGCAATGGAAAGCGTCTTGTCCGCCGAAAATCCATACTTTTGGTTGGCTTCTTTTTGCAGGGCTGTCAAATCGTACAATAATGGCGACTCCTGATTGACTTCTTTTTTTTCAACGTTTTGTACTTGTAAGGAATTTCCCTGTAGTTTTTGGAAAATGGCGTTTGCCATATCTTTACTGCCGTATTTTTCGCGACTGATTACGGAAAAAGGAATATTGGCTTTTTCGGTCTGAACCCGAATTTGCCAAAACGGAACAGGCGTAAAATTTTTGTTTTCCAAAAACCGCCTGCAAATCATTGCCAGCGTGGGCGTTTGCACTCGTCCCAACGAATACACACCGCGCCCTGCGGCTATGCTTAACGCCTGACTTGCATTAATTCCGACAAGCCAGTCAGCTTCTGAACGCGCTTTGGCTGCATAATACAGGTTGTCGTAATCGCTGCCCTGCTTCAGGTTTTGCAAGCCGTCTTTTATGGCTTTATCCGTTAAACTGCTAATCCAAAGCCTGTCAAAGGGCTTTTTGCAATTCAAATGATGGTAGATGTATCTAAAAATTAAACATCCTTCGCGACCCGCATCGGTGGCGACAACAATTTTATCGCAACTGTCGAAAACATGTTTTATGACCTTTAACTGTTTGAGTGCGCCCGCATCGGGCTTGTATTCCTTGCCGTCCCTGATTTGGCGGGGTTTCAAAATAAATGTTTCGGGAATAATAGGCAAATTCTCTTTGACAAATCCCGAAAAGCCGTAGTCTTCGGGCATGGCGAGTTGTATCAAATGCCCAAAAGCATACGTTACCATGTAACCGTTGCCTGTCATAAAACCATCTTCCTTGTGGCTTGCGCCAACGATAGCCGCTATTTCGCGGGCTACGCTCGGTTTCTCTGCTATGATTGCTATCTTCATTTTACTTGGATTTTAGTGGTGAATATTACATTTTTACGCCTTTGGATTTTTTCGGCTTTTCCTGTTCCTGCTTGGCGGCTTGTTTTTCCGTCTGCTTTTCGGTGGGCTGCGTTTGACCGCTGTTCAAAGGCTCTTTGATATTTTTGGTAGCTTCGGTGGTGTTGCCGTTATTGTTTTTGGCAACCTGCACCTTGTGGCGGTCATCGGGAATGACTTTTCCGGCGGCAAGGGCATCCCTGTAATCCTTCGGAAACATGAAATCATATTTTCCGGTTTCCTTATTCAGGGTTATGTAGCCGCTGTACTTTTTACCGTTGCGGTCTGTCAATTCGCCTGTATGGACGGTTTTCCCTTCACGGACACTGCTCATCTGGTCTTCGGTCAGTTGCTTTTTGCGGAATGTTTTCGGGGCTTCACCCTGTTTGAGGTTTTGATTTTGTTTCCGGTCATTGTCGAAAACAAGTTCAAAATACCGTTTGTCGGCATTGAACTGAACATTGGCGGAAAATTGTTTTGAGCCGTCATTGGTAGTCATATTTTCCACATTTACTTTTTTGCCGTTGCCCAATTTTTCCCTTGTTTCTTCGCTTAACGGAACGCCTTTGTAAGTTTCGGGGACTTTCAGCCATTCCTTGCGGAACGCCACCAATTCATTGGTTTGCTTGTCCAGCGAAATGAGTACCGGCGTTTTTTCACCTTGCTTAAATTCGGCTTCGACGACACGTCCGAGATTGCCTGTTTTCAATAAATTTTCCTTGTCTTCTTTGGTAAATTCAACACCGAAGTAAGGGCGTTCCAAATCGGGCTTGTGGCGGATTAAATGAATAGAGGGCGCAAATGTGTCATCCCCTTGTTTGCGCAACGAGAAACGTGCATCGGAATACAGCGTTTCGCTGTCGAATTTCATTGCAACAGGTATCAGGTTTGTTTTCTGATAATCAAGCAATTTATCAAGATTGCCTGTTTTTTCGAGGCTTTCGCGAGTGATGCCGAATTTTTCAAACTTTTGCCAATCGACAAGGTCGGGATTAATGGCATAACTTTTCGTTTGCCCTTCCGTTTGTTCCTTTGCCTGTTTTTTCTGAAAATCTTCCGGCTCAATGCGGTGTACATCCAAAAAGTCTTTGTTTTCGGGCTTGCCGGGACTTTTAAATGCTTCATACAGGCGTTTTACAACGTCTCCTAACTTTTCCAGCGGAGCGCGGTAAAAGTCAAAGCGGGTAGGGTCTTTGATTTGCCGCTTGAAGTTCTCAAAAAAGTTTTCAAGCGCGTTGCCGTTTTTGTCAATCTTCAAAAAATCGGGATTTTCGCTCCCGTCAAGTTTGGTAGATTTGACTTTTCCGTTTTTGTCTAAATTCACGGCATGCAGTTCATTGCTGCCTTTTTCCTTGACCAATAACACATCTTGGTCTTTCAATTTTTCGTTCATATTACTTCAATTTTTAAGTTACGCCAATAGCGACGCGGCGCAAAAGTAAATGAACAAAGATTGTGGAAAAAGGAGTTTTAGAAAAGTGGCAGGGGTTTGCACAGGTGTGGCAGGGGTTTGCGCGTGTGTGGCAGGGGTTTGCACCGCCTGCTATCTTTTTGTCCATGCAAGATTTTTGATAGCATTTGCAAGATTTGTTATAGTCTGACCCCAAAACTGTCCCTAATTTTGCAGCGTAAAATGTAATAATATAATTCATGCAAATGAAACATACATATCAAATAGATGCAACCCGAGAGATTTTTATGGGAGAAAAATTTGTTTCTCTCATGGAATTTTTTTAGTGTGTGGCGCACCTTAGTATAATTCTAATTTTTTAAAATTGTGATACAATGAAAAAAACATTACTTTCAATGGCTTTATGCCTTACAATCAGCATTCTTGTTATAAATGTGAATGCCCAAAATAAGGCGGCAATCTTGAGTACTTACACCTCGTTATCTGATTTACAGATTAATGGAGATGATGATGAATATGAGGCAGCCAATTGGTTTGTAAATACTTATGGAGGCGATTTTCTTTCAACCGCCGATGTAGCAGCGAGAGATTTAAGCCAATACAAAGTTCTCTGGATTGCTATTGACCGTGTGGGGACAGGCAACGGATTGCCAAACGAATTAACAGCAACCGGCGTTTTGAATAAAATTAAAACCTATTATCAGGCTGGTGGAAACTTGTTGCTTACCAACCACGCCACTCGCTATTTAGTAAATCTGGGACGGACAACACGTTTACCCGGCATTTCAGGCGAAGGCACAGGTAGCACTAATACTGATGATTGGGGCGTGAACAGCGTTATCGGCAGCAGTTACGACCATTCAGGCGATTTTCTTTATGCAGGGATGACACCCAACTTTACAGAAGGAACGTCGAAAAAAGTGTATAACCTTATTGCTTCGGGATACAAGGAAGACCATAATTCGATGTGGGATTTGAACGCATTTGATTATACTGGCAATCCGAATATTGTTGTCAATTTTGAAACGGAAAACAATGCTACCGTGCTTGGCACTTGGCAGCACGTTACAGATTATTGTTGTGCGGGAATTGTCGATTTTCATAAAACGGTGTCATACGGAAGATGTATTGCTATTGGACTTGCCGCTTATGAATGGAATCAAAATAGCGGTACAAACCCTTATCAGTCCAATATTCAACTTCTTACAAAAAACGCTTTGGACGAATTGACTTGTTCAACTTGCGGACAGAGTGAGCCGCAGGAGGGATTGGTACTTGTCGCCCATTTTCCAATGGAAATTAACGCCAACACAAAAATATCCGAAATTGTTGCCAATAAATCCTTTACTGTGGAACAAGTGCGCCCCGTGCGCGAAAATATCGCAGGTGCAGTGGGACAGGCTTTGCGTTTCGACGGCAATTCCACTTTCGTTAATGCGCAAATCAATGTCAATAATTTGAACAATCAAGCCGTTTCAATGGAACTGTGGGCGGCAATGGAAAACTACCCGATGATGAACACGGACGGTAACAATACCGATTTTACCGTTATTGCTGGCAATATGAAAACTTCCGCCAATTCGGGTTTTGCTTTTGTAGTCAATACGCGCGGCGAGTATGGATTTCAGGTATATATTGATGGAAATTTGTACAGTTGTATTGCAGATGCAAAATTTCCGCTTTACTCGTGGGCGCACGTTCAGGCGGTTGTAAGTGTGGCAAGCCATAAAATTACGCTTTATTACAACGGTGTTCAAGCAAAACAGACAACCATTTCGGGAGCGGCAATTTCTGTTGGCAGCGCACCTTTTAGTATAGGTAAATCCTACAATGACATTAAAAACGGAAATTTTTACCTGAATACCGTTTGCGGATTGATAGACGAAATCAAGGTTTATTCGGGCGAACTTGCTGCGCCTACCGTTACACAAACACCTGAAAATACTGCAAATTTAGCCATTCCCGCTTCACGTTTTGAAGACGAAATCCAACGTCCGCTTTTCCGTGGAATGCCTGCAGCAGCTTGGACAAATGAACCTCACGGTTTGATTTTTCACAACGGCAAATGGCATTTGTTCTTTCAAAAAAACGGAAATGGCGCGTATTGGGGACAGATTGTTTGGGGACATATCACAAGTACGGATTTGGTAAACTGGACAGAAGAACAGCCCTCGCTTTACAACGATAAATATTACGATATAAAAGGTGTGTGGAGTGGTTGCATTTTCAAAGACGACAGTTACAATAATGGCAAACCAACAATATTTTATACAAGTGTTGATTTTGCAAAAGCAAGTATGGTAATGGCAACACCCGCTGATGATGATTTGCACACTTGGACAAAAAACGGACAGGTTGTTCCGCAACGTCCTGCGGGGCTTGACGATGATTTTCGCGACCCCTGCGTTTTCAAGGCAAACGGCAATATCTATATGCTTGTCGGCTCGAATAAAGGTGGACGTGGCGCGGCTACTTTGCACCGCTACAATGCTGCAAACAACACTTGGACAAATGACGGCGCCATGTTTTTCCAGTCGCCAAACACAAGTTACGGCACATTTTGGGAAATGCCCTACATTGTTGAAATGGAAGCGAACAAATGGCTGTTTGTGGTTACGCCGCTTGGAATGGCAGGCGGTGTGGAATGTCTGTATTGGGTGGGTACAATAAATACCAACGGTACATTCAGCCCCACTTCGCAATTTCCAAAAGAATTGGATTTAGGTGGTTTTTCGCACCACGGATTTGGCTTGCTTTCGCCTGCCATTACCAAACACAATGGGAAAATCGTTGCCATAGGTATTGTGCCTGATATGACTTCGGGAAATTATATGTATGAGCGCGGTTGGGCTGGAACTTATAATCTGCCGCGCGAATGGTCGCTCGATGCGCAAAATAACCTTGTTCAAAAGCCCGCTACCGATATGACTTTTCCACGCAGCACGGCAAACGTTTTTAATCAAACAAATATCAGTTTAAGCGGCACACAATCATTAAATCCCGTTTCGGGCAAAGTGGTTGAAGTGGAAGGAATTTTTACCGTTTCGTCCAATTCCGCTCAAAAGTTCGGCTTCAATCTGCGGAAAAACGGCAGCGCGGCAATCAAAATATTCTACGAAAAATCGACCAACAAAATAATCGTTGATGCAACGAGCGTTCCGCGACACATACAGGACGGCGGTGTTTTTGATGGCATTTACAGTCAGGTTTTGCCCAAAACTTTTTCGGCTGGCGAAACGCTGAAAATCCACGCTTTCCTCGACCATTCCATATTGGATTTGTTCATTAACGACGCTTGGGCGGCTTCAGTACGCATTTTTGCAACAGATAACAACGCCAACGATGTGGAAGTTTTTACCGAAGGCGGCGCCACGCAAGTGCAATCAGTCAAGGCGTGGAACTGGGAAAAATCTGAAACCGGCACAGGCATTTTTAACGTAAGAGAAAGCGATAAAGAAGTGGTTTATTACAACAATGCTTTGCATTTCAAAAACATTTCGGAAAATGCGAAGGTAAATATTTATGATTTGTTTGGAAAAATGGTTTTTTGTAGGGGCGTTGCGCGTAACGCCCCCACGATGGTTGATTTGCCAAAAAATCAGATATTTATTGTACGAATAAATGACAACGGCGAGATTGTTTCAAGAAAAATAATAACGAATTAAA
>BNXY01000029.1 GCA_025999935.1 Bacteroidia bacterium
TGATTGACCGGGAATGTAACCAAAGTTCGTATGATCTGTTGAAAGCTTTTTTAGGTCCTTTCCGCGCCGGATTCTGGAATATTTTTGCCGGAATGTTTGGGGCAAGTCTCAAATCCGGTTGGGAGCCGGACGGAAAAGATGCCGCCACAGAACGAGTGATCGAGTTAGTTGAAATGGGTTTGCTATAACATATAAATAGTCTCAAAGTCAACAATAAAACAATTAAAAGAGATATTGAACAATTGAAAGAAGAGGGCATAATAGAGTGTGTAGGTAACAATAGAACTGGCTATTGGAAAATAAACAAATCATGAATGCAAAGCAGTTAAGACAAAAGATATTAGACCTCTATATTTCGGAGTAACGATAAATCTTATAACTTGTATTTTTTTGCCATTTCCCAAATCACGATTCCGGCAGACACAGAGACATTGAGGGAATGTTTTGTGCCGAATTGCGGAATTTCAATGCACAAGTCACATTGATTCATTACTTCCTGCGCTACCCCATGCACTTCATTTCCGAAAATAATCGCCTGTTTTTTGTTTTTTTCTAAGTGGAATTTCTCTAATGGAATACTGTTTTCCGCCTGTTCTATTGCCGTAAGATGATATCCATTTTGTTTGAGCGACTCAACCGCATCCAAGGTGTTTTCAAAATACTTCCAGTCAACGGAATCTTCGGCGCCCAAGGCGGTTTTGTGAATTTCGGCTTGCGGAGGTGTCGCGGTAATTCCGCAGAGATAAACCGCTTCTACCAAAAATGCGTCCGAGGTGCGAAACACCGAACCGACATTGTGGAGGCTTCTCACGTTGTCCAACACCACAATGAGCGGTATTTTCTCCGTCTTTTTAAAATCATCCCGGCTCAGACGGTTCAATTCGGTTATTTTCAGTTTTCGCACTTTATTCTTTGCTTTTATATGCTAAAGCATACAGTTTCATTTGTTTAAGCATCGCAACCAAACCATTGGAACGGGTGGGGGAGAGGTGTTCCTTCAAACCGACGGCATTGATAAAATATAAATCCGCCGACAATATTTCGTCGGGCGTATGATTCGAAAGCGCCTGAATCAGCAAAGACACGATTCCTTTCACGATAACCGCATCGCTATCGCCTTGAAAAATCACTTTCCCATCACTGTAATCGGCTTGAAACCAAACCCGGCTCTGGCAGCCTTCAATGAGGTTGTTTTGCGTCTTATATTTGGGGTCTAAAACAGGAAGTTCATTCCCCATTTCGATTAACAGGGAATATTTATCCATCCAATCGTCGAAAACGGAAAATTCTTCAATAATCCGGTTTTGAATTTCATTGATTGTTGCCATAAGTCTTTTATTTTTCGTGGTGTAAAACATACAAAACCGTTTGTCCCACAGCTTGTAATGTTTCTTTACTTACATTATTCATATTGTCGTCCAAGGTATGCCAGTAGGCGCCGAACCCCGAAGACCCCAAAGAGTCGTATTGGATAATGTCGATACATGGAATATTGCGATATTTGATAACTTGGGCATGATCATCTTCAATTTGTTGACCGTTTTCATTGACGAAATAAGAATCATAGCCGGTAGCGCGGGCGGCTTCCCAGACTTTTTTTACCACATGCGGGGCATTGCTTACCGATGTATATTCTTTGTAGAATTGCGCTCCCGGAGCGCTGACCATGTCCAATAAAATGCCGTATTTTGCCGTGTAATTGGGAATATGCGGATTTTGCGCCCAATATTTTGAACCCATGCACCATTGCCCGTAATGCCTGCTTGCAATGTTTGGATTAGATACGCCCCAATCTTCCGCATCGAAAAAGATAATATCAATGCCAACCGCCGGTTGTTTGATGCCGGTTTGGCGGGCGATTTCCAATAAGGCGGCGCAGGCTCCGGCTCCGTCATTGGCTCCGTCAATAGGCTTGTTGTGGTTGTCCGGATTGGGGTCGTTGTCTGCATAAGGCCTTGAATCCCAATGTGCGAACAGAAGAACCCTGTTTTTATTTTCCGGTTGAAAAGAACCGATGATATTTTTGATTTGAATAGGCGTGTTATCTAACAGGCTTAAAGTCGTTTCTTGTTCGATGACTTCCGCGCCGAATCGTCTCAACGCATCTGCCAAATAATTTCCGCAAGCTACGTGGGCAGGCGTATTGGGTACACGCGGGCCGAACGAAACCTGATTCGCCGTGTACTGATAAGCGCTGTCGGCATTGAAAACGGGCACATCTATCCCGGATGAAACGTCCTGTGTTTTAGTGGGTTGCTTGCAAGCGCAGCCCATCAAAAGGACAGATATAATAAGGAGTAATTTCTTTGACATAATGTAATATATTAGTGTTTCTATGCTTTCAATTTTTCATTTTGGTTATTTGCCTTTTACTTTTCGCCCGTTACCGCTTTCATTACCCTAATCAGGTTTCCGCCCCAAATCTTGGCGATGTCTTCATCCGAATAGCCCCGCCGAATCAGTTCCATAGTAATCTGCGGAACTTCGCCGGCTGTTTGTATGCCCGGAAGGCCTCCGTCGCCGTCGAAGTCCGTGCCGATGCCTACATAGTCGATGCCTGCCAATTTTACCACATAATCAATGTGGTCAATCGCATCTTTCAACCGGGATTGCCCGTTTTTTCTGAGAAAACCCTTGTAAAAACAGATTTGGATGACTCCCCCTTTGGTGGCAATGGCTTTCATCAGTTTGTCGGAAACATTTCGTGGATGATTGCAAAGCGCCTTTGCGGAAGAATGGGAAGCAATGACCGGATATTTACTGATTTCCAATACATCGAAAGAGGTCTTTTCGGAAGTATGAGAAATATCGACCATGATTCCCAAACGGTTCATTTCCCGTACCACTTCTTTGCCAAATTCGCTCAAGCCGTTGTGTTCCGCATTGCCTTTGTTGGAATCGCAGATGTCGTTGTCGCCATTGTGCGATAAGGTAATATATTTGACGCCCATTTGCGCAAAACGTTCCACGTTTTTGAGGTCTTTACCAATGGCGTATCCGTTTTCGATTCCGATAAAAATGGATTTTTTGTTTTCGGATTTATTCTTCTTCAAATCGGCTACGGAATAAGCTTGGGCGACAATCTCCTTGTTGTTTTCGATTTGTTGTTTGAGTTGGCTGAGAATGGAAACCGCTTTGTTGGTCGCCCTTTTTAAACCGGCATCCGTTCGTGAACCCTGCGGCAGATACGCCACCATAAAAACCGCATCCAACAGGCCTTCCTGCATTTTAATCACATCCACCTTGGTTTCCTTATTTTTCTTTCCAATATCAATTCCTTTGGAGAAAAGCATAGGGGTATCACAATGTGAATCAATCGTGTAGATATGATTGTGAAGCGCTTTGGTTTTTTCAAGCAAAGCTGTGTCACCGGCCGGATATTGGGGCGTACCAATAAGCATATTACACGTCAATATTAGCGTAAGTAGCATTTTCTTCAATAAATTCACGGCGGGGAGCTACTTCTTCGCCCATCAACATGGAAAATACATTATCGGCTTCGGCTGCATTTTCGATAGAAACCTGCCGTAACGTGCGCGTTTCGGGGTTCATCGTGGTACTCCAAAGTTGTTCCGCATTCATTTCTCCCAAACCTTTGTAGCGTTGGGTAGTAGCTGAATTTTCATTTCCGTCGGCGTATTTGTCGATGAATATCTGGCGTTGTTGGTCTGTCCAACAGTACTCCTCTGTTTTCCCTTTTTTCATCAAGTAGAGGGGAGGCGTAGCAATGTAGATATAGCCGTTTTCGAGCATTGGACGCATGTGGCGGAAAAAGAAAGTAAGAATCAGCGTAGCAATGTGGCTTCCGTCAACGTCGGCATCGGTCATAATAACTACTTTGTGATATCTTAGTTTGCTTATATTCAACGCTTTTGAGTCTTCTTCCGTTCCGATGGTAACGCCCAAAGCCGTATAAATATTACGAATTTCTTCGCTTTCGAGCACTTTGTGGTGCATCGCTTTCTCCACGTTCAGGATTTTACCGCGCAAAGGCAGGATGGCTTGAAATTGACGGTCGCGGCCTTGTTTGGCTGTTCCGCCTGCCGAGTCTCCTTCGACCAAGAACAGCTCGCCTTTTTCCGGGTCTTTGTCCGAACAATCGGCCAATTTTCCGGGCAATCCGCCTCCGGAGAGGGGCGATTTCCGTTGTACCATTTCGCGGGCTTTTCGGGCGGCATGGCGCGCCGTAGCGGCCAGAATCACTTTTTCGACAATGATTTTGGCTTCTTTCGGATGTTCTTCGAGGAAGTTTCCAAGCGCTTCGCTGACCGCAATTTCCACTGCGCCGATTACTTCATTGTTCCCTAATTTGGTCTTCGTTTGTCCTTCAAACTGCGGTTCTTGTACCTTGATGGAAATGACTGCGGTCAAACCTTCGCGGAAGTCGTCGCCGCTAATCTCTATTTTTACTTTATCCAACATTTTGGATTCTTCGGCATACTTTTTCAGGGTGCGTGTCAATCCGCGGCGGAAACCGGCCAAGTGCGTACCGCCTTCTATCGTGTTGATATTGTTTACATAAGAATATACATTTTCGATGTAGGAAGTATTGTAAGTCATCGCAACTTCCACCGGAACGCCTTGTTTTTCGGTAATGATATGAATCACTTCGGGAATCAGCGGTTCTTTGTTGGCATCGATGAATTTGACAAACTCTTTCAGTCCTTCCGTCGAAGCGAAAATATCGCGTTTGTTGCTTCCGTCTTCTTTAACAATCCGTTTGTCAATGAGTTCCAGCCGAACGCCCGCATTCAGATAAGCCAATTCCCGCAAGCGTTTGGAGAGAATTTCGTATTTATATTCACTGACGATAAAAATGGAAGTATCCGGTTTGAAAGTAATAACGGTTCCCCGTTGGGTTGTTTCTCCGATGGTGCGGATTTCGGACAAAGGTTTTCCGTAGGCGTATTCCTGCATATAAATTTTTCCTTCGCGGTGCACTTCGGCTTTCAGGTAGGAGGAAAGCGCATTAACGCACGATACGCCGACACCGTGCAATCCGCCGGAAACTTTGTAAGAATCCTTGTCGAATTTTCCGCCGGCATGCAATACCGTCAGTACGACTTCCAAAGCCGATTTTTGTTCTTTTTCGTGAAGATCAACCGGAATCCCGCGACCGTCGTCCTTTACGGTAATGGAGTTATCTTCATTGATAATTACTTCAATATTCTTGCAATGACCTGCTAAGGCCTCGTCTATGGAATTATCCACCACTTCGTAAACCAAATGGTGCAAACCTTTTTCGCCGATATCACCGATATACATGGCTGGGCGTTTTCTAACCGCCTCTAAACCTTCGAGAACCTGAATACTGTCTGCTGAATAATCATTCGGAATATTTTTCGCTTCTTCGCTCATTAGATAATATTTTGTTAGTTTATTTAGTTCTATATCTTCCTTTTCAAAAAGTGAAACAAAGATAGTAAAAAATATTGACTTGGGAAAATAATAAGAAATAAAAATAATAATTTACCGTAGCTGTCATTGCTACCAATGACGGCTGCGGCTGGGGGCTGATCAGCAAAAAAAGCCGATTCATTTACGAACCGGCTTGCTGATCTCTATAAATTCTAAAATGATGAAGGAATTTTAGTTTAACTTATTGACGTGCAAAGCTAATTTGGATTTCAAATTACCTGCTTTGTTTTTGTGAATAACGTTTTTCTTCGCTAATTTATCCAACATGGAACTGACTTCTTTATAAAGTTCTACAGCTTTAGTTTTCTCGGTCGTTGCACGAAGTGTTCTCACTGCATTCCTTGTCGTCTTTGCGTAATATTTGTTGCGCAATCTCTTCGTTAGCGTTTGTCTGATTCTCTTTACAGATGATTTGTGATTTGCCATCTTTTGTAAATAAATTGCTTAATTTTTTATTCGTTTTTACTATTTTTGTAGTCCATAGGGGAATCGAACCCCTCTTTCAAGAATGAAAATCTTGCGTCCTAACCGATAGACGAATGGACCCGGTTTCTCGTTTGCGGGTGCAAATATAGCGCTATTTTTTTAATCTGCAAAATATATTGTGTATTTTTTGATTTTTTTTTACCTTTGTCCACATGCTACACAAGACAAGAGGAATCGTACTTCATAGTTTAGGATATAATGATACCTATTCTATTACATTGATTTACACCGAAAAATTCGGGCGGGTATCTTATCTGACGACCCAATCCAAGAGCCGGAAAACGAAGACGCCCAAGTCCCTTTTTCACGCTTTGGCGGTATTGGATTTGGAGGTTGACCACCAGAATTTGCGCGAAATCCAACGCATCAAGGAAGCTCGCACGCACATTTCTTTGTTTTCTCTTCTGAACGACCCGGTAAAAAGCGCCGTCAGTATTTTTCTGGCGGAATTGATGAGTAAAGTAATCAAGGAAATACAACCCAACAAAGCGCTTTTTGAATACTTCTTGCAATCCATCCAGATTTTGGAATTAACCGAAGAATCATCCGCCAATTTTCATTTGGTGTTTATGATCGGTTTAAGCCGTTTTTTGGGTTCTTATCCCGATGCAACGGGCTATAAAAAAGGAATGTTTTTTGACATGCAAAACGGCGTATTTGTTTCGTATAAACCCACCCATCCCCATTTTCTCAACCCGGACGAAAGCCTTGTCTTTTCAAATCTTTTGCGAATGAACTACGAGAATATGAGCACGTTCCGGTTTTCACGCATTGAACGCAAAGCGATTATCAATCGTATGCTGGAATATTATCGTTTACATCTGGCCAACTTCCCGGAGATTAAATCTTTGGAAATCCTGCATGAAGTTTTTGAATAAAACCGTAATTCATTATTTTTGTTTTTCCGGATAATTGTATTACTTTTGCAGCGTTAAAACTAAATCGCCCTTGTAGTTCAACGGATAGAATAGAAGTTTCCTAAACTTTAGATAGCAGTTCGATTCTGCTCAGGGGTACAAAGTTCTATAATATTTCTATAAAAAAAAACGACAATCAAAAATTTTCCAAAAAGTTGTATTGTATTACAATATTATCTATCTTTGCACCATGTTAAGGAAAATAACGACATACGGCGGATATTATGATGCGTTTATGGAAACGCTAACTCCAAAGGAACAGGAGAAGATAGAATATGGACTTATGCTTCTGGAAATACAAGATAAAATACCTGCCAAGTTCATTGGACACATTAAGGATGGATTATTTGAACTGAGAATTGGATACAATGGCAATATATACAGAGTATTTTTTATTTTTGATGCCGGGAAAATAGTGGTTTTATTCAACGGATTTCAGAAAAAAACGCAAAAAACTCCATCTAATGAAATAGAAAAAGCAATTAAATTAAAAGAAGAATATTATGCAGACAAAAGAGCACACGAACAATCACCAAATCGTTGATTACAGCGCGGTATTAGCAGCTAAATATGGAGCAATCGGTACGCCCGAAAGAATCGAAGCGGAAGAAAAAGCGCTTGCTTTCTATACGGGGAGAGTGATTGAGGGCGCTCGAAAACAAGTACACATCACTCAAGCAGAACTTGCGGAGCGTATCGGTTCCGACAAAGCGTATATTTCAAGGATTGAAAGTGGAAAAATTGAGCCGAAGGTTTCTACTTTTTATCGGATAATGAATGCTTTGGGTATGAATATTCAGTTATCTATGTCTATTTAGATAGAAAGTACCTCTGCTCAGGGGTACAATATTATATATAGTGTTAATTTTAAATTTTATTTCATCTATTAATTTTAGTGACCATGAGAAATTTATTCATTCTTATCCTCGTTTCATGTATTGTATGCTCTTGTGCGAAAAAATTATCGCCGGAGGAGCAAATTGCAGCCCAACTTAAACAAGAAATCACACAGGACTTGACCGGTAACATTCTGCCCTTCTGGGCAAAATATGCGCCCGACCCGGCCGGTGGATTTTATGGGACTTTGAATTATGACGCCACACCCCAACCGGATGCGGAAAAAGGAGGTATCCTCAACGCCCGTTTACTGTGGACATTTTCCTCGGCATACCGCGTTTTAGCCGATGACAGCTACAAAATTTTAGCCGATCGCGCTCAAAGGTATTTTCTTGATTATTTTATCGATAAAGAATACGGCGGTTCGTTTTATACCCTCAATGCCGACGGTACACCTTTGAATATGGGTAAAGTGACTTACCAGAATGCTTTCGCTATTTACGCCCTTTCGGAACACTACCGGGCTACCGGAAGTGAAGAAAGCCTCCAAGTTGCTATTGATATCTATAATAAATTTATCGAATACGTTCATGACCCCGTAAACGGCGGTTTCATCGAAACTTTCACACGCGATTGGCAAATGGTTGCTTCGGCTTTTCCAAAGACGATGAACAACAATCTCCATGTACTGGAAGCGCTTACCAATCTCTACCGCGTTTGGAAAGACGACGGCTTGCGGGAAATATTGAAAGAACAAATCAACGTTATGTCGAACAAAATCCTCGACCAAACCACCTGGCACGAACGGCTATATCTTACCATGGATTGGGAGAAGAGCCGGATGAAAGTGGACTCTTATGGACACGACATCGAATTTTCCTGGTTGCTGGTTGAAGCGGCTGAAGTTTTGGGCGATGAAGCCATCCTTAAAGATACGCAACGTATCGCCGTCAATCTGGCAGCCACCCAATTGGAAGAAGGTATCGACGAAAAAGGCGCTGTGAAAAATGAAAAATTTGATTTTTCCGGAAGCAATTTTGCCTTTACGCCTCCACCTGCACCCGCTCCTAAAGATACTACTAAAGCGGCTGCCGCACCGACACCCCCGCCTTTCGGTGGATTTGAAGTCAGCTACGAATGGTGGCCGCAAGCGGAAGCCGTTGTAGGATTCCTGAATGCATGGCAAATCAGCGGCGATAAAAAATTCTTAGACCAAGCCGTCCGTTCGTGGGAGTGGATCAAAGCGTATTTGATTGATAAGGAATACGGCGAATGGTACAGAGACGTACATCCCGACGGCACTCCGGAAACAAGGCGCGGCAAAGCCGATCAATGGCGTTGTCCTTACCACAACAGTCGGATGGGATTTGAAGTTATTGCTCGTTTTCCCTATTGATTAATCGACCGGATACATCCGGTCGATCGTCTCTTTATATTTGTCGGCAATAAACCGGCGCCTCATTTTGAGGGTATTCGTCAGCTCTCCGGTGTCGATCGTAAACGGCTCGGAGAGCAGGGCGAATTGTTTGATTTGCTCAAAACCGGCAAACTCATTTTGCATCGGGCCGATACGCGAGTTGTATAAATCAATGATCGCTTGATTTGTACACAAATCGCCCAGTTCATTGAATGAGATTTTGTGCTCTTTGGCGTATTTGGCCAGTTCCACAAAATCGGGAACAATCAAGGCGGTCACATATTTTCTCTGATCGCCGATGATGATGGCGCTGTCAATGTATTTATCATCGGTCAAGCGCGTTTCCAATTGTTGCGGAGCAATATATTTTCCGTTGGATGTCTTGTACAAGTCTTTGATTCTTTCGGTCATGACGATGCCGTTTTGTTCCGTCAGGTTGCCGGCATCGCCGGTTCTGAACCAACCGTCTTCCGTGAAAGCTTGGGTGGTGGCTTCCGGTTTTTTATAGTAATAGTGCATGATGCTTTCCCCTTTCACTTGAATTTCATTGTTTTCACCGATTCGAACATCCAAATTCGGCATGATTTTACCCATAGTGCCCAATTCAAAATTCTCCGGCGGATAACAACATACGGTTGCCGTAGTTTCGGTTAATCCGTAGCCATATACCAATGGAATATTTACCGAACGAAGTAAAACGATGATTTTATCGGAAAGAGCGGCGCCTGCACAAGGGAAAATCACGCCTCGTTCTATACCCAACACCTTTTTTAAAGCAGCATAAACGGTTTTAACATAGAAATTAAATTTCAATTGAAGGAAAAACGGTGGTTTTTTACCTTTATTTATGTAGTCGAAATTGTATTTTCTACCCGTTGAGATGGCATTTAAAAAGAGCGCCTTGGTAATAAAATTGGAATTTTCGATTTTGTCCTGTACCCCGACATACACTTTTTCCCAGAAACGGGGAACGCTACACATGGCCTCCGGCTTTACTTCCTTGATAGCCGTTGTAATTTCTTTCGGATCCAAGTTGATAGCAATGCTGCAACCTCGGTGCAAGCAATAAATCGACCATGCTTTTTCAAAAATATGCGCCAAGGGCAGAAAACTGATCGAAAGAAAGCGTGGCGGCAGATAAGACAGCCGTATATCATGGGTTTTGCAGACTTCAATATAGTTGCTGTGCGTTAAAACAACTCCTTTGGGTTCTCCGGTTGTTCCCGAAGTGTATATAATGTGGGCAATATCTTCATTTTTAGCCTCTTTCATGCGCTTTTCAACCGTGTCGATGTCTTGCGAGGAACGGTTCTTCGGCGAACAGAAATGATCAAAATACATGGAAATTTTATCTTCCGGCGCTTTTTTAACTTCCGGACTCAAAATAACAATTTGTTTCAGCGCCTTGCTTTTTTGAAACACTTTCCAAACATTGTCGTACTGATTTTGTTCGCCGACGAACATCAGTTGTATTTCCGCCTCTTCGATAATATAGGAAATTTGGGGGACGGAAGCGGTTGCATACATCGGAACCATCACCGCCCGATTGGCAAATGCGCCGTAATCGATATACAAACATTCGGCCATGTTTTGTGTATAAATGCCGATATTGGATTGCGGCTTAACGCCCAAATGACACATCGATTGCGCTACGGTAATGATTTTCTTGGAAAAATCTTCCCATGAAACCGACAACCAGGCTTGCGCAGCCTTGTCGTAGAATTTTACGGCTTCCTGATCGCCATATTTTTTTGCGTGTTGATGAACTAATTGTGATAAATGATAATATTCCATCCGGATTTTTAGTAATATTAAAACTACAAAATTACAAATTTTTTATTAACTTTGTGCAAAGTTTTAAACTTTATGGATATAAACACCTCCTTTTGTGCTGCGGTAGATTTACTGAAACAGCTAATTGCCTGCCCTTCCGTGAGCAGGGAAGAGAAGAATTTGTCCGATTTTTTGGAAATATATCTGAAAGAAAGAAAATTTTCCCCTTATCGAAAAGGCAATAATATTTGGTTGTTTTCGCCGGAATGGGACGATAAAAAGCCGGTTATCCTGCTCAATTCCCATATCGACACAGTGAAACCGGTCGCAGGATGGACAAAAAATCCTTTTTCCCCCTTGGAAGAAGACGGAAAATTGTTTGGCTTGGGCAGTAATGACGCCGGCGCTCCATTGGTTTCGTTGCTTCATGCCTTTTTTCTACTGACTCAGGTTGAGCAGGAAAATAATTTTATCTTTTTGGCTTCTGCCGAAGAAGAAGTTTCCGGCCCCAACGGCGTAGAATCTGTTTTACCCGACTTGCCGCCCATCGATTTCGGATTGGTTGGCGAGCCGACCGGCCTGCAAGTTGCCATTGCAGAAAAAGGCTTAATGGTTTTAGAAGGAACGATTTACGGAAAATCCGGTCATGCTGCGCGGGAAGAAGGCGACAATGCGATTTATAAAGCGCTGCCGGTTATCGAATGGTTTCGGAATAAACAATTTCCGAAAATCAGTCCGCTTTTGGGTCCGGTAAAAATGTCGGTAACCTTGATTCAAGCCGGAACCCAACACAATGTAATTCCCGGCGAATGTAAATTTACCGTGGATGTGAGAACCAATGAATGTTATGGAAATGAAGCGCTTTTTAAAGAAATTGCTTTAGAATGCGGTTGCGAAATTCAGGCGCGTTCTTTTCGCTTGAACGCTTCGCATATTTTGCCGGAACATCCGCTTGTGCAACGAGCAGTCGCCTTTGGATTGAAGCTTTTTGGCTCGCCAACGCTTTCAGACCAGTCATTGATGAACTTCCCATCCTTGAAGATGGGGCCCGGTTTGTCTTCGCGTTCCCATACCGCCGATGAGTTCGTTTATTTATCGGAAATCAGGGAGGCGATTGATACTTATTTTCGCTTGTTATTGAACCTGAAAATTCGGTCGAAATGAAAATTTTAACACTTTTTCTCAATAAATTAACATTTTCCCCGTTTTGTTAAAAACATTTATTTTTTGAGTAACTATTTTTTTGTTTTTTTTTGATAAATGTTAAACAAAAAAATCCGTACTTTGTTTCATAATTAAGGACGTCTTATAAAATATGCGAAAATCGACTATTTGGTTGCTTGCCGGCGTGATGATTTTTGCCTTTTTAGGCTTATTGTCGCTTCAGGTAAATTACATTCGTGAAATTGTTAATAATCAAGATGAACAATTCAGGGATGCCGTTAAGAGAAGTCTGTTTCAAGTTAGCCACGACTTGGAGTTGGACGAAGCGAACCGGATATTGGAAGATCAGATCTTTTCAAAAGGATTTGGGCAAAGCAAAAAGTCTATCTCAGGCATGTTATTGGCGGAACAACAGCGGTTGTCCGTTGGAAATTCAAATAAATTAATGACGAAGAAGGAATTTGGCATAGTAGAAGACAAAGAGGATATTTCATTGAATAGAATTAGTTCAGGGAGTCGAAAAAGTGATTTAAGGTACACTTCCATGGTCTTGCAGGATATGGTGCACAGAAAAACCAATCACTGGGAAAACCTTCTGAATGAGGTGCTAAAAGCAGGGATGAAAGCTGAAGAAAAGCCTATTGAAGAACGGATCGAATTTAAGAATTTGGGTTCGTATATCCAAATGGAATTGACGAACAACAACCTTGCGCTGTCTTTCCAATATTCGGTGGTGGATAACAACCGGAATATTGTGTATAAAAGTCCGGGGTTTGAAGACAATTCCACAGGCGAATCTTTCTCCCAGATTTTGTTTCCAAAAAATTCAAACGCCAATTCGTATTCATTGCAGGTTAATTTTCCGGCACGGAAAAAACTCGTTTTAAGTTCGGTCAGTTTTGTTGTTCCCTCGCTCGTGTTTATGGTTATACTGTTGGTGATCTTTACGATAACCCTGTATGTGATTTTGAAGCAAAAGCGTTTTGCGGAGATGAAAAAAGATTTTATCAGCAACATGACCCATGAATTGAAAACACCGGTAACCAGCATCTCAATCGCCGGTCAGATGCTGAGCGACGAAAACGTGATAACCACCTTGGAACGAAACGGTTCTTTGCGAAATTCCGCCTCTTTCAACAAGATAACCCGGACGATTACGGATGAAACCAAACGTTTGCATTTCCTGATTGATAAAGTTTTGCAAATGTCTTTGATGGAAGACGGCAGGGCGATTATGAAAATTAAAAAAGTGGACGTCAACGATGTGCTGCTCAAGGTGGTGCAGATTTTTGACATCCAGATGGAAAAATGCGGCGGCTTGCTCGAATTGGAACCGGAAGCGATGGAATCGACGGTGTATGTCGATGAAATGCACTTTACCAACGTGCTTTTCAATCTGATGGAAAATGCTGTTAAATACCGGCGAGCGGATGTGCCGTTACACTTAGTCGCCCGAACGGAAAACAAGGAAGACAAAATTCTGATCAGTATCAGTGACAATGGCAGCGGAATCAAAAAGGAAAACCTGAAAAAGATTTTTGACCGGTTCTACCGGGTACATACCGGAAACGTTCACAATGTGAAAGGATTTGGGCTGGGTTTGGCTTATGTGAAAAAAACGATCGACGAACTGAATGGAACCATCAAGGTGGAAAGTGAATGGAATGTCGGGACAAAATTCACCATTATATTGCCTTATGTGCAATAAATTAAGAAAGAATAAAAATTAAAACGAATAGATTGTTAAATGTTAAATGAATTATTTATGGAAGAAAAGATTAAGATCTTCATGTGTGAAGATGACGAAAATTTAGGTATGCTCTTAAGAGAATACTTGCAGGCTAAAGATTTTGATGTAGATTTATTTCCGGACGGAGAAGCCGGCTCAAAAGCTTTTCCGGAAAAGAAATACGACCTCTGTCTGCTTGATGTGATGATGCCCAAGAAAGACGGCTTTGCCCTGGCGCAGGATATTCGCGCCTACAATATCGAAATTCCGATCATCTTTTTGACGGCAAAGAATATGAAAGAAGATGTGTTGGAAGGCTTTAAAGTCGGCGCCGACGATTACCTGACAAAACCTTTCAGTATGGAAGAATTGCTGCTCCGCATCGAAGCGATTCTACGAAGAATCAACGGTAAAAAAAGCAAGGAAATTTCGTTTTTCCATATTGGTAAATTTGTATTTGATACGCAAAAACAAATTTTGACCGGTGGTGAAGAAGAAGCGGTAAAGCTGACAACCAAGGAAAGTGAATTATTAGTTAATTTGTGTCTGAATATGAATGATGTATTAGACCGCGAATTTGCAGTTAATACCATTTGGAAACCCCATCCTGATTTTTACCAGTTTGCCGCCCGGAGTATGGATGTGTATATTACCAAGTTAAGAAAATTGTTGAAAGACGATCCCCAAGTGGAAATCATGAATATCCACGGCAAGGGTTATAAATTGATAGCTCCGGTTGAAAATCCCAAATAAACGGTGAAAATATTTTTCAAAAGATATTTGATATTCCGGTTTGGAATAATAGGTTTGGCAATTTCAGTTACAGGCGGAGATCTGCTCGCGCAGCAAGATACCGACTGGCTGGAATTGTCGTTCCATTATATAGAGCAAAATCAGTTGGATTCGGCGGAACATGCCCTGATAATGACACTCCGGAAAACGCCAGACAACCAATTGAATCCGCTTCTTTTGAATAATCTCGGAACGATTCAGCGGAGGTTAGGCAAACGCGATGAAGCGCTTTTGTCCTATACCGCCGCTTTGGGGCAATATCCGAAAAACACCGTTTTTCTCGAAGCGCGCGCTTCGCTATTTGCCGAGATGGGAAAGGCCGGAAGCGCCATCATAGACTACACCACTCTGCTTGACCAAAAACCCGACTACGAAGCCGCTTTGTATCAAAGGGGACTGCTTTACCTGCAAATGCGAAACTTGGATTTGGCCGAACAAGATTTCAACCGGATGCTCAAATTGAATCCCGACGGTTTATACCCCCGCATGGGATTAGCCTCTTTGGCCAAATTCAGGGGCGATTATGATGATGCGGAAAAAATATACAACTATCTCATTGATAAAGAACCCGAATTACCCAATTTGTACGCCGGCCGCGCCGAATTGTACCTCCTGATGGAAAAACCCGGCAAATCGTCGGCCGACGCTACCCGCGCCATCCACCTATACGGCGCCGATTATAGAGAACCCTACATGTATATAATAAGGTGTAAAGCAAAAATCCTGCTCCGCGAAAAAAAATCTGCCCTCGAAGACCTCGAAAAAGCCCTCGCTCTGGGTTACGACCCTGCAGAAGCCGAGGAAATCAAGAAAATATTTAGCGGTAAATAATAATTAGCGGTTAAATCGCAAGGGCAGCTATTAGTTTGAAATTAAACTGTTTCATTTTACTTGTTTTTGAATTAATTTTTACTCTGATAAATTACTATAATGCACACACAAAAAGCATGTAAACTTTTGAGTGATTGGTTTACACGCTTGTATAAATTAAATTCGTTTTTCGCTGCCACTACAAATCCACCACAAATTCTTTTAATTCCACATTTTGCATGGACTTGGGCACGGAGTTGCGGATAATTTCCAGAATCACATTCAACATTGTTTTACGAACATATCCCTTGCTAACCATCAAACTAACTTCTCGCACTGCCGTTGTGCCTTTCAATTGCCGCAGATTTTCTTGTTTCTCTTCGCTCAATCCCATGGCGTGCATCTCCGGAATAATTGTGATGCCGGGGTTGTAATCCACCACATGAATGAGCGTGTCAATACTCCCGGATTCAAATTTAACACACGAATCGCCAATTTGGGATTTCCGTTTCAACCGGCACAAGCGTTCGATTT
Source organism: Bacteroidia bacterium (assembly GCA_025999935.1). Taxonomy (GTDB): domain Bacteria; phylum Bacteroidota; class Bacteroidia; order Bacteroidales; family Azobacteroidaceae; genus Azobacteroides. The sequence continues at coordinate 15,878 of BNXY01000029.1, forward strand.
GCCCCCGCAAACAATGTTCATTTTCCAACAGCCAAACTTGGCTGATGTCGATTTTTTCCAAATCAATTTCTTTTTCCTGATATAAATTGTCCAAAGGAGATACGTAGGCATAAAATTTTTCGTAATACACCGGATATTCGACTAATTTGGGATGATTGAGCGGACCTGCCAACACGCCCCCATCCAAGGTTCCGTTTAGAATTTCCTTGATCAAGTTATTGGTCGTCGATTCTTTCAAGACCAATTCAAATTCGGAGTAATTCTCTTGACGGTTGCCGAGCATCGTTGGAACGAGGTAAGGAGCAATCGTCGGAATAATCCCCAATTTGAAACTGCCTTTGACAAGGTTTTGCTCACCTTCGACCACTTCTTTTATCTGATTGAAACAGTTGAGCGAAATACGAGCCTGTTCAATAACCTGTTTTCCAACGGGTGTCGGTTCCACCGGATGCTTAGACCGGTCGAAAATCTTCACGTTTAATTCTTCTTCCAACTTCTGAATCATCATACTCAGAGTGGGTTGCGTTACAAAACACATTTCTGCCGCTTTCGCAAAATGCCGGAAATTATCAACGGCAATGATGTATTCCAATTGTTGAATATTCATATTTTATTTATCTTATAAATTTTTTCGATGCAAAGATAAATAATATCAGTTTGATTTATATTATAAAAGTGCGTAAATTTGCATAAGAATTAAAAATAATAGTATTAACAATTAAAAACAAAAAAATTATGCAACCGATTATTAATTCACAATTGCCTGAATTTAATGTTCAAGCGTTTCAGAACGGAAGTTTTAAAACAGTAACTAACAACGATGTAAAAGGGAAATGGGCGATATTCTTTTTCTATCCTGCCGATTTCACTTTTGTTTGTCCAACCGAATTGGGCGACATGGCCGATAAATATGCCCGCTTCCAAGAATTAGGCGTAGAGGTTTATTCCGTAAGCACGGACAAGCATTTTACGCACAAAGCATGGCACGATGCCTCCGATACCATTAAAAAAATCAAGTATCCCATGTTGGCAGACCCGACCGGCGCATTGAGCCGCGCATTCGGCGTGTTGATTGAAGAAGCAGGTTTGGCCTATCGCGGAACATTCTTGGTGAATCCCGAAGGACAAATCAAAGTGACCGAAATTCACGACAACGGAATCGGACGGAACGCCGATGAATTGTTGCGAAAAGTGGAAGCCGCTCAATTTGTAGCTGCTCACCCCAATGAGGTTTGTCCGGCAAAATGGCATAAAGGCGATGCTACTTTGAAACCGAGTATTGATTTGGTTGGGAAGATATAAACTGAAAAGCCGTCATTTCGAACGAAGTGAGAAATCTACTCTGTTCCGTAGGGTTTACGGCTGAGCATTAGATTTCTCACTTCGTTTTTTTTAGGCAATTCATCTTTTATGGCAAACCTTGTAAATATCTCGTACAGCCCAATAGGGATTGTTGATTGAACCTCAACGGGATTAAGATGTAAAAAATAATACTATTTAACGGCTTTACACAGGATGTATTATATTGATTTTATGTAAAATGTTGTATCTTTGCATTTCATTAATTTGAAATATTGCAATATGAAGTCAAGAATTAGAAACGGGATAACAGCAAACCGTCCCCGGAGTAAACAGTTTGCAGGCAATAGGTCTGTTTTATCATCATTAAGTGAATGGCTATATAATAGTGTAGTAAAAGGCATTCCCGAATCAAAATCAACAAAAATAAAATGGAAAATAATTAATATAATATTAAAGTTTGCAGACCCTGTAGTTAATGTTTATATGGGACAGAAAAAAATAAAAATGTTATTATCACAAAAAACACCATATTTTTATGCCATCATTTCAACATATGATAGAGCATTGCCTCGCATTTGTGAATCAATCCAAAAGATTGACAAAAAACTGCTAATAATTGATATTGGAGCAAATATTGGGGATACAGCGTCATTGATTTCTGAAAAGGTTAGTGGTGCATCAATTTTGTGTATAGAAGGAGATAAAATATTCCTTCCGTTTTTGAATGATAATACAGCATTGATAAAAAATAATACTATTTTCATTGAACAGAAATATTGTGTTGATGTATTGGAGAATAACAAATTTGCCACTGAAACAAAAAATGGAACCGCACATTTATCAGTGTCAAATAATAATGAAATAGAAAATGTAGATACATTGGATAATATGGTTAATAACAATCATATTTTCCATAAAACTAATATTTTAAAAATAGATACGGACGGGTTTGAAATAACAGTCTTAAATGGTGCAAAAGATTTTTTAAAAGAAATACACCCGGTAATATTTTTTGAATTTACACCAGAAGCCTATGTTTCAAATAATCAAAAACCAATGGATTTAATAAATTTGCTTGCATCATACGGATATGAAAAAGCATTATTTTATGACAATTTTGGAAATCCTGTAGGGATTTATAATTTTAGTGATACTGAAAATATAAAAAGGCTTATTAATCAAATAGATAATAAAAAAATATATTATTATGACATATTATGTATTCACTATAACGACGAAAAATATTTAAGTATATTAAACAACGAATTATATTATTATAAATAAAATATGTGAAGCAGAAAAACTACTTTGATACGCTCTGTTGTCATAGAACATATCTATTACCACATAAATATTATCAGTTTGATTTATATTTCTAAAGACCTTATCTTTGTCAAAAAAAGAAATTATGTTAGACTCAACTTTAAAAGAACAATTAAAAACGATTTTTGCCGATTTACAGGCGAATTACGTATTGGATATTAGCGTTTCTTCGCAACACGAGAGCCGGACGGCATTAGTGGAGTTGTTAAACGATGTGGCCGATTCTTCCGACAAAATTACCTGCCGGATAAAAGATGGAGAGGCTTTGGAATTTTCGTTATTACAAAATGAATCAACTACCGGAATTAAATTTCGGGGCGTTCCCAACGGACACGAATTTACCTCTTTATTGTTGGCCATTTTAAATGCCGACGGCAAGGGGAAAAATATTCCGGATGCCGTTATCTGCAATCGCATCAAGGCGTTAAAAGGAAATATCCACCTGACGACTTATGCCTCACTTACTTGTACCAATTGTCCGGATGTAGTGCAAGCCCTCAACTTAATGGCGTTGTTGAATGAAAATCTGACACACGAAATGGTCGATGGCGCTATTTATCAATCGGAAACGGATGCGTTGAAGATACAAGCCGTTCCCTCTGTCTTTGCCGACGGCAAATTGTTGCATGTAGGCAAAGCCAATTTGGGCGAGTTATTAAGTAAATTGGAAGCGCATTACGGCATGGATGCTAAAAAAAAAGAATCTTCCGTAAAGAATTACGATGTGGTGGTTATCGGAGGAGGACCCGCCGGAAGCGCTGCAGCCATTTATTCTGCCCGGAAAGGCTTGAATGTGGCTATCGTAGCCGAAAAAATCGGCGGACAGGTAAAGGAAACCGTTGGTATCGAAAACCTGATTTCCGTCCCTTACACTACCGGAGAAGAATTAGTCGGGAACTTAAAAGCGCATATTCAGCAGTATTCCGTTGATTTATTGGAACATCGCAAGGTAGAAAGCATCGAAGTGAAGGACAAAGAGAAGATTATTTCGGTAGCCGGAGGCGAAAAAATCATAGCGACTGCCGTTATCCTTGCTACGGGAGCCGCTTGGCGCAAGTTGAATGTTCCCGGAGAAACGGAATATATCGGTCGCGGCGTTGCGTTTTGTCCGCATTGCGACGGGCCGTTTTACAAAGGGAAACACGTGGCGGTCGTTGGCGGAGGAAATTCCGGAATTGAAGCGGCTATTGACCTTGCAGGCATCTGTTCCAAAGTAACTGTTTTTGAATTTTTGGATGAACTGAAAGCCGACCAAGTGTTGCAAGAAAAAGCAAAAAATCTGTCGAATGTCGAAATCTTTTTGTCGTCCCAGACCACTGAGGTTACAGGAAACGGAGAGAAAGTAACAGGAATCCGCGTTAAGAACCGCAAAACGGAAGAAGAGCGCATTGTCGAATTGGACGGAATTTTCGTTCAAATCGGATTGGTAGCCAACAGCGCCGCATTTAAGGAAACAGTCAATACGAACCGCTTTGGCGAAATCGAAATTGATGCGCATTGCCGTACAAATCAGCCGGGTATTTATGCTGCGGGGGATGTTACGACTGTTCCTTATAAACAGATTATTATTGCTATGGGCGAAGGAGCAAAAGCCGCATTAAGCGCTTTTGAAGACCGGATGAGAGGGTAAAAATGAGCGTTGCTTAATGGAACGCGGATTACGCAGATAACGCGGATTATCGCAGATTTTTATTTCACAGATATACATCTGATTAAAAAATATTATCCGCGTAAATCCGCGTTATCCGTGTCATCCGCGTTCAAAAAAAGGCGTTGCAAAATAAATCACAACGCCTTTTTTTACAATTATTTGAAAGGAAATTATTCTTCTTTGTTTCCTTCCATTTTTTCCTTCAATTCGGCTAATTCGGAAATATCACCCAAGGTGGTTTTTTCCATCGCCGGTTGTTGAAGCACTTCTTCTTTTTCTTTCTTCGATTTCTTTACCGTTTTCTTTTCGGCAGGAGCAGATTCGCCGGAAGCTTCTTTATCTTTCTTTGCTTCAGCGCGTTGTTCATCTTCGAAGATGCGGCTGTGGGAAAGGATAATCCGTTTGGAATCTTTGTTGAATTCAATTACTTTGAAATTCAATTTTTCATCCAATTGCGTTTGCGAACCGTCTTCTTTCACCAAGTGTTTCGGAGTTGCAAATCCTTCTACGCCATAAGGTAACGAGATTACTGCGCCTTTATCCAACAATTCGATAACTATTCCTTCGTGAATCGAACCTACGGTAAATAAAGTTTCGAATACATCCCATGGATTTTCTTCCAATTGTTTGTGACCTAAGCTCAAACGGCGGTTTTCCTTGTCGATTTCCAATACTTGTACTTCGATTTCGGCGCCGATGGAAGTAAATTCGCTCGGATGTTTGATTTTCTTTGTCCAACTCAGGTCGGAAATGTGAATCAAACCTTCAACGCCTTCTTCGATTTCAACAAATACACCGAAGTTGGTAAAGTTGCGCACTTTAGCGGTATGTTTGCTGCCGATGGCATATTTAGTTTCGATATCTTCCCATGGATCAGATTTCAATTGCTTGATACCCAACGACATTTTGCGTTCGTCACGGTCTAATGTCAGGATGATAGCATCTACTTCGTCGTTCACTTTCATGAAATCCTGAGCGCTTCTCAGGTGTTGTGTCCAGCTCATTTCGGATACGTGGATAAGACCTTCAACGCCCGGTGCGATTTCGATAAATGCGCCGTAATCAGCCATAACCACTACTTTGCCTTTTACTATATCGCCTACTTTGAGGTTTTCGTCCAAAGCATCCCAAGGATGAGGAGTCAATTGTTTCAAGCCCAATGCGATTCTCTTTTTTTCGTCGTCGAAATCAAGGATAACCACATTGATTTTTTCGTCCAATTTTACTACTTCTTCCGGATGAGAAACACGTCCCCAGCTCAAATCGGTAATGTGAATCAAACCATCTACGCCGCCCAGGTCGATGAATACGCCGTAAGTCGTGATGTTTTTAACCACGCCTTCCAATACCTGGCCTTTTTCCAATTTAGCGATGATTTCTTTTTTCTGTTGTTCCAATTCAGCTTCAATAAGCGCTTTGTGGGAAACCACCACGTTTTTGAATTCCTGATTGATTTTAACCACTTTGAATTCCATGGTTTTATCCACAAATACATCGTAATCGCGAATCGGTTTAACGTCGATTTGAGAACCCGGCAAGAATGCTTCGATGCCGAATACATCTACAATCATACCGCCTTTGGTGCGGCATTTAACGTAACCTTTCACAATTTCGTCGCTTTCGAGAGCGGCGTTCACTCTATCCCAAGAGCGGGTTGCACGCGCTTTTTTGTGAGAAAGAATCAATTGTCCCTTTTTGTCTTCCTGGCTTTCGATATATACTTCCACTTCGTCGCCCACTTTCAGGTCGGGATTGTAGCGGAACTCAGCCATCGAAACTACGCCGTCGGATTTGTAACCGATATTGATTACTACTTCCCTTTTGTTCAAGGAAGTAACCGTACCGATAACCACTTCGCGGTCATTGATTTTGCTTAATGATTGATCGTAAGTTTCAATCAGTTTTTCTTTACTTACGTCTCCGTAAGTTTCGCCTTTTTCGTAAGATTCCCAGTCGAAATCTTCTTTAGGAGCTGCTTTAGCAGGTTTTTCAGCCGGCTTTTCTTCAGCAACAACGGGCGCTGCTTTTTCTTCTTTTACCTCTTCAACCGGAGCGGCTGCAGGGATTTCTTCTTCTGCTACTTCCGTAGTTTCAGCTTTAACTTCCTCTACGGGAGTTGTTTCTTGTACTTCTTCTACGGGTTTTTCTTCTACCGCAGGAGCTTCAACAGACGCCGCAGTTTCTTGGATTTCTTCTGCGCTTACTGTTTCTTCGTTTTTTAGTTCTTCGCTCATGTTTGTTAATAAAGTTGTTAATTAGTAAGTTAGACTTTATATTGTCATAATAAAACGGGGGCAAAGTTACGATTTAAATCTTGATTATCAATGAATTTTGGTTGATTTTTCTATGAATACCTGATGTTTTACCTAAATTATATTTAGCTAAAACATCCGATAACCATAAAAAATAATACACAAGACAGATTCCGAGCGTAGCGAGGAATGACGGCATTCTCCCGAAAATGAATGTATGTAATTCTAAAATGGGAAATTTGTCGTGCACCCGGGGTTATTTTGCATTTTGTTATTTATAAAAAAAATCCTATCTTTGCTGGCTCAAACAACAATCATAAATGCCATTAAATATTCCTCATAATTTACCCGCCGTCGATATTCTCAAAGAGGAGAATATTTTTGTGATGGACGATTTGCGCGCTGCAACACAGGACATTCGCCCATTGAGATTGGCCTTGCTGAATCTCATGCCCATGAAGATTGTTACGGAAACCGATTTCGTGCGCCTGCTTTCAAACAGTCCCCTTCAGGTGGAAGTGGATTTTTTGAAAATGAAAACGCACGACAGCAAACATACGCCTCAGGAACATTTATCTACCTTTTACAAGAATTTCGGAGACATCCGTAAAAACTATTACGATGGCATGATTATCACGGGCGCTCCCGTGGAATTGCTTGATTTTGAGGATGTCAACTATTGGGACGAATTGACGGAAATCTTCGACTGGGCGGCGAAGCACGTAACTTCTACTTTTTATATCTGCTGGGCGGCGCAAGCCGGGTTGCATCATTTTCACCGGGTTTCCAAATATACTTTGGACAAGAAAAAATTCGGCGTGTTCAAACATACGTTGAACGACCCGAATATTCCTCTTTTCCGCGGATTCGACGATGCGTTTTATATTCCGCACAGCCGCCACACGGACATCAAGCGGGAAGAAATTCTTCAGGTTCCCGGCTTAAGCCTGCTTTCCGAATCGGACGATGCCGGCGTTTATATCGTTATGTCGCGGGGCGGGCGCGAGTTTTTTGTCACGGGACATTCGGAATATGCGCCCAATACGCTACACAACGAATACATCCGCGACCTCAACAAGGGATTGCCGATTGATATTCCTTGCAATTACTACAAAAATGATATTCCCGATATCCACAATATTCAAGTGCATTGGCGCGCTCATGCCCATCTGTTGTTTAGAAACTGGTTAAATTACTACGTTTACCAAGCTACGCCGTTTAATCCGGAAGAGATTGAATCATTGGGGAATATCGATATCCGATGAAGCTGGCGCGAAAAATTGAATTATTGGCTCCTGCCGGAAACTTGGAAACGGGTGTCGAAGCCATTAACCATGGAGCCGATGCGGTTTATATTGGCGCTCCGCGATTCAGTGCGCGCGCGGCCGCCGGTAATTCTATGGAAGACATTCGAAAATTAACGGAATATGCGCATACCTATTGGGCCAAAGTCTATGTAGCCCTCAACACGATTATTTATGATTCGGAATTTCCGGAAGTGGAAAAAATGATTGGCGAATTTTACGCCATGGGAGTGGATGCTTTGATTATTCAGGACATGGGTATTCTGAAACTTGATCTTCCTCCTATCCCACTCCATGCCAGTACGCAATGCGACAATCGAAGTATCGAAAAAATTCAATTTCTGGAAGAAATAGGATTTTCGCAGGTGGTATTGGCGCGGGAACTTTCCTTAAACGAAATCCGGGACATGGCGCAGCAGACCCAAATGGCGATAGAGGTGTTTGTTCACGGCGCCTTGTGCGTATCTTGCAGCGGACAATGTTATATCAGCCAAGCGCTTACCGGGAGGAGCGCCAACCGCGGCGAATGCGCTCAATTCTGCCGGCTTCCTTATATTTTGCAGGATGCTTCTGGCGCTGTTTTAGCGAAAAACAAACATTTGTTGTCCCTCAAAGATTTGAACTTGTCGGAGCATCTGGAAGAATTGTTGGATGCCGGCGTTACGTCCTTGAAAATCGAAGGTCGTCTGAAAGAGACTTCTTATGTAAAAAATACGACGGCTTATTACCGGCAAAAATTGGATGCTATTTTTGAAAAACGGCCTGAATACATCCGCGCCTCGTCAGGGGTAAGTACGCCTTTTTTTCTTCCCAATCCGGCCAAAAGTTTCAACCGGGGATTCACTTCCTATTTTCTTCACGGCAGAAATAAATCCGTGGCTTCTCCCGATACGCCCAAATCGCAAGGGGAGCCGGTGGGGAATGTGAAAGATTTGAACCGGAATTATTTTACCATTTCCGGACAAAAAGCCATTCACAACGGCGACGGTCTTTGTTTTATCAACGAACGAAAAGAGTTGCAGGGATTCCGGGTAAACCGGGTGAATGGCAATCAGATTTTTCCGGCAGAAATGCCCTCGCTCATTTCCGGCATTACGCTTTTCCGAAATTCCGACCATGAATTTGAGAAAACTTTATCCAAAAAATCGGCGGAAAGAAAAATTGGTTTGGACTTCGATTTGGAAGAAAACAATTTCGGTTTCAGCCTGACCGCTACGGACGAAGATGCGTGCCGGACAACCGTTACCTTGCCTTTTTCCAAAGAACCGGCTCAAAAAGACACCAAAGAAAACATCCGGCAGCAATTATCCAAATTGGGCAATACGCCTTTTGAACTGAATAAATTGACGATTTCATTATCCGGCAATTGGTTTATTCCTTCATCGGCATTGAGCGATTTGAAGCGGAAAAGTGTGGAACGATTATTGTCGGCAAGAAAAATATCTCGCTCGTCCTTGTCATTGCGGGTAAATAAAGGCCACCGCAAGGATTTCCCCCACGAAGAAAATTTGACTTATCTGGGCAATGTCGCCAACCAAAAAGCAACAACGTTTTATACCGATTGGGGCGTGAAAAACATTCAACCGGCGTTTGAAATACAAGCCCTTGAAAACGTTCCGCTTATGTTTACCAAACATTGTATCCTTTATCAGTTGGGTTATTGTAAGAAAGAAAAGGGCATCGACCGGGATTTCAAGGAACCTTTGTATCTGCTTGCGGGAAAAAACCGGTTGCAATTGAAATTCGATTGCAGCAATTGTGAGATGCAAGTGATTCATTCCGCTCCACTTTGATTATGTGTTAGCCCTACATTATTTTTTCTCTCATCCCATTTTTTATTGAATAAATGTGTATCTTTGTTCCGATTTCAAAAAAAAGTATTTGACAAAATTACAGCCTTATGAAAAAGCAGAATAAACCCTATCCAACCGAAGATGAATTGGATAAACAACAAAAAACGATGGTTGTCAAAGAGCCTCCCACCGTGTATGGATTGGAAAACCCGATTCGCTATACGTATGCCGATTACATGTCTTGGATGGACGATAAAAGGCGGGAACTTATAGATGGCGTAGTCTTCGATTTATTTGGAGCGCCCACGATGTTTCATGCAGAAGCTTCCGGTTCTATTTTTAACCGGTTTTGGAATTACATTAAGCGGAGAAAAGGTGAATGTAAAGTGTTTCATGCGCCTTTCGATGTTCGCCTTCCCAGAAATGGCGAAACAGAAGGTGATAAAATCTATACGGTAGTTCAACCGGATGTTTGCGTGGTTTGCGACCCTTCCAAATTGGATAAAGCCGGATGTATCGGCGCACCGGATTTAATTGTGGAAGTGCAATCGCCCTCGACGGCTAAAAAGGATTTGAATGAAAAATTCAATTTATACGAACGGTCGGGCGTGCGGGAATATTGGGTGGTTTTTCCAAATGACAAGGCAGTAACGGTTTTTCGTTTGCAGAAAGACGGAGAATACAACAAGGGAAAGACCTACCCGTATGAAAGCAAAGTTCCGGTTGGTATATTTAAAGGCTTGAAAATCGACCTCAAAGAACTTTTTGATTACGAATGATAGGTTGTTCCTTTATCAACAGCGTTAGACACCCATTTTCAAAATCATCCTCAATTTTCAACCATTTTTTCTTTGCATTTATTAAACTATTTTTTATATTTGCAACTTGTAATAACACAAAATATTATCAAACAAAGATATTCTTATGCCTCCATCCGCAATGCCGATATAGGCAAACCCGGAGAGTTGGTGGAAAATCCGGAAGAAATTTATTTATTGTATATAAACAGAAAACGGGAAAGCCGAAGCCCGGACGAAGTAGGCAAAAATAAAATTTTAAAGATAGGAGATTAAAAAATGAAAACACCATTAATTGGAATCAACATTCTCTCGATTTATACACAGTCGGGAAAAAGGGTTTACGTACCCGAAAGAATGGCAAAATGCACGCCAGACACATACAGTGCAATTTTTAACATCAAAAACGACCTCGAAAGTCAGGGCGGGAAACTTGTATTGAGCGATCTTTTCCGCACTTACAACATGCAAAGCCAGGCTCATAACGACTATGTGTCAGGGAAAAAGAAGGCATACAGCCCACCCCCCGGCGGCGGTTTCCATGAAGCCGGACGAGCGTTTGACCTGTCGCTGGGAGACATTGGAATTCCGTTGGCCGACTTTTGGAAAATAGCCGCAAAATACGGCGTTATACCAATTATCGCAAAACCGATATCAACAGCCAGCGAAGCATGGCATTTCGATTGTCGGGGAAGTCATCAACTTGTTTATGATTATTACAAAAACGGCAACGGCAACAATTTCAAAAAGCCTTACACCGCTGCGGCAGCCAGCGCTATACTGTCTATCGGCGTTCATGTGGATTACTTTCAAGACCAAAAACAGGCAGCCATACAGTCTGCATTGATACGGCTTGGCAAAAACATTGGAAACATGGACGGGTATATTGGCAAGAATACGCAGAAAGCACTTCAGGAATTGAATGTCAAATTCGATATGAACGATTTGGACGGAATGTTAATCGCCGTAGAAAATCTGATACAGGTCAAATTTCCCGAAGAATTTGCAACTCCTGTCCTTGATAATGAATAACGCTTAAATTTTAACATGATGGAAACAAAACGATTTTATGACACTCACATGCATGTGTTCGATTTGAGCCACCCCAACCTTTCGGCTTTTATCTTAAAAAAAGATTTGATTGATTCTGTGATAAAATCAATCAAATGGTGGTGGAGGTTATTGCTTGTACCTGTTGGTGCACTTGTTGGTGTACTTGTTGGTGCACTTGGTGCAGTTTGTCCCAATAAGCTTAGAGATATGATTTGGTGGTTTCTTACCAAAAAAGACAATAACGGAAAATCGAGCATGGACAAAATAAGCGATACGCTGTCTTTCTTTGAAATACCGCACGAATACCAGTTCCTCGTTATGGATGAACTGTTGGCACGCAATAATCCGCTAAATGGTCTGTATGATAAAATCGTTCTTTGCCCCTTGATTATTGATTTCGGATACAAGAACCTGGACAGGGACGGAGGAAACTTCAATTTCAGTCCGAAACACCCGATAGCAAAGCAAACCGGCGACTTGCTATATGCCATCCGCACTTATTACCGTTTCAATCTTAAAATTGAAAACGGGAAACTTAACCTTGACAGGGAAATTCCGGACTGGCAAACGAAGAAAAGCGAAAAACAGTTTGAAATTTACCCGTTTATGGGCTTGGACACGCGAAATTATGATGAACCTAAAGACATTCAAAAACTGCTGGACAAATATTTCAGTAAATTCAGCAATGAACCGGCAGAGGAACGGAGGAAACGGCTCTTTGAAAAAGCAGGTACGCTTAGCGGCAACATGTACGGCGACTCAGAAGATTACAAGGCAAAAAACAATGGAGACGTCATAGATTATTCAGACGCCTTTGCCGGTATCAAAGTGTATCCGCAACTGGGTTTCGACCCTTATCCCAACGATCAGGAAGAACTTAAAAAAGTGAAATGTCTCTACAAAACATGTATCGAAAAACGCATCCCAATCATAACTCATTGTAGTGACGGCGGATATAAAACAGGAGACAATGACGGGCTGACTTCTCCTGACAAATGGGAAAAGGTGTTGACAAATGGTTTTCACAACCTTACTCTAAATTTTGCGCATTTTGGCAGCCAAAAAGACAAGAAAACAAAATGGCGGAACAAAATAATAGACCTGACCCGAACTTACCCGAATGTTTATACGGATATTTCGTGCAACGACATGAAACCCGAATATTACAGCAGTCTGGAAAAAGACATCAGAAACAGTGCGCATTTACGGGAAAAAGTATTGTTCGGCTCTGACTTTTCAATCAATTTACTGGTTACGGATACGAAACAGTATAGCGATAATTTGAGAAATTTTATCGAATCCAAAAATTTATCTTCATCCTACAAGACTGATTTATGCGAAGTCAATCCAGAAGTATTTTTATTTGGAAACACAATTAAAAAAATCGAATGAATACGAACAATAAATACAATCCCGACCTGCACCACCACGAGGAAGTGGAGAGTGACGAGCAACGAGTGACGAGTACACTTCACCCCTGTATCTCTTGACGAGGAGGAGCTGGGGATGGGGCAATATGTATGGATAATGTATTTCATCATTCAGATTCCACCGGTGGGACAGCGGCACAAATCCGCTTCGGCTATTTGATATGGTTGGGTAGTAACTATTTATCAATAAAGAATTAAAAGGTTCAGATTTTACAAATAATTTGAAAAAAAGTATAAGGTTTGAAAAAAAGTATCGGTTTATTATTAATAAACGTATATATTAGACCGTCTTTTTTTCAACAATTCTAATCGGAGTAACTGAATTTGGGTCAATAGAACCATTTTTTAATCCTTTAATTAAATCCTCTACAGAACTTCCATCTCCGGCAGTTTTAGAAATATCGCTTTGACTAAATCGAACTTCTTTTGGATTAATAAAACCATTTCTTGATAAATTAAGAAATTTCACTTTACTATTAACAATATCGTCCGCTTTCTTCTTGATTATACCACCGCTTTCTTCAACTGCTTCGGAGAGCTTTTTCCCTTTCGCAGCAAATCCGCCATAAAGCAATCTTTCCAGCTTTTTACTGTATTTTCGTTGATTTTAATAAAATCTTTTGCGCCTAAATCAATAAGATACTCCGCTTCTTTTGATAAACTTTCATGAGATTGAACAATCCACGGTTCATACGAAAAATAAAAGTCTTTGCTCAACGCTTTTTGTTCATCAATAAATTGTTTGTTAATTTTCCACATTTCATCCTCACCTACTAATTCTTTTGCTTCTATCCATTTTTCTGCTCCCATATCAAAATAGGTATGATCTTTACCTGCTCTTGCTATATAGGATTTATCACCTCCATCTAAATATTTTCCTAACATCACTTTTTGGGCATCAGGATTTTTAGTGGCAAATTGTACATAATCGTCAATTTCTTTTTGACAATATCTCCACTTTTTTCAACTGCCTCACTCAACTGTTTTCCTTTCGCAGCAAAGCCGCCAGACAACATACTTGCTACAGCCACGCCGTCTTTTGCCTATTTTGCAAATCCCAATAATAATTCATCATAAAACTCCAAAAAGAAATCCATTTCAATACTCACAATCCACGTTCTAAATCCGAGACACCAAACGTCATCCCAATGATTTACAATATGCTTTAATTTGGTTATTAAAACAGGGTATTCTGCATCGTCCCAGAATAAATAAACATCTCTATCACTCAATCCTTTCAATTGTTCAAAAGATTCTATCACTTGTTTATTTTTTATTATATCCCAATCTATTCTGCCATACCAAGTAAACTTTATTTTTTCTTCTATGACATCATTTACTATTCTTGCAGATTCTTGTTGAGAAAGTTCTTTGTATTCATCTAAAGCATTTAGACAGTCTTCGTATAATGTCATAATCTATCTATTAAAAGTATTTAAAATTATTTCAAATGTTTGTTCGTTTCCATTGAATTGTATAACATATTTTTCAGCATCTATACCTTTTCCTTTTGTATAATCAATAACATTTATATGCATACCTTTTTCTGGGTCATAATCTACTCTCCATATTTTTTTACCATCAGCACTTGACCTACCAACAATTTTCCCATAACCCTTACTTGAAGACAATCTGCCAATAATAGCCTTACTGTCTGCGCCTAAATCACCTAATGTTTCAAAGGCTTTATTCCTTGCTTGCTCATATGTATCTACTTTGGTCAAGATTTTTTCTATTTTTTTTAATGCTTGATTTTCAATTATATCCCCGCTTTCTTCAACAGCTTCACTCAATTTCTTCCCTTTCGCCGCAAACCCGCCATAAATCATACTTGCAACCATAACGCCATCTTTACCCAATTCATGGAAAGTAATATAATCGAGACTATTGGCATACTTATCCCATTTCTCTTTTATAGCACCTGTTGCAGCTTCTTTTATAGAACTAAGATTGATATTTTTAACACTTTCCCAAAGTGCTTGAGCCTTATCCTTGTCGGTGGCAACTTCCAAGCCCAATTTTACTAATTGAGGAATACTTGTAACTTCGTCTATCACGCCATCAGAAACTCCTGCAAATGTAGGTGCAGTATGCAACGGATAATCTTTGTATTTGGCATCGTCCTGTTTCCAGTAAGTTTCGGGTAATGCTGCATTTTCATAAATTGCCGTTCCTGCATCTGCCAGTACGCTGCCCCATTCATACCAATGCAAGCCATCGCCAAATCGGAACTCGCCGCCGTCTTCCGTTGTGAGCGGCATAACGGTTGTTTTGTCTATTTTTGAATTGCCGTTTTCGTCGATTTGGAAAGCATCTAATTTCTTATTTATAGCATCTGTTATAATTTGTTTAACTTCATTATCTGAAATCCCCGCTATGTCGGCAATCCATTTTTTGTTAGTTTTGTCATATTGATAAGTAACCGTTCCCTTGCTTCCTGTCGTTAATGAATTTACCTGTCCGTCCTTGTCGATTACGCTAACGCTCCATGCACCGTTCAACTTTTTGTTTAAGTTGTCAAGTCCGGCTTTCAATGTGTTCCAGTCTGTGTCTGTTCCTCCGATTGCAGCATAAGGGTTTAACTTTTTGCTTTCATCCACTTTTTTTACAGATCCAACATTTGGTTCTGTAATAGGGATTTTGTTGTCGGAAGTGGGGGATTTAATCAGATAAGGCTGTTCGGATTCATTAAGCGTCAATATGTCATATTTTTCTTCCGAACGGTGTTTTACCAATGTTACTGTGACCGACTGTCCTGCATTCGGACGATTAAACGATTCATTATAATATTCGTTTTTAGCGTCTTCTTTCCTGTATCCGTAGAATATGGGATTGGCAGTCTGGCTATTAATGGATGCAATGTATTTACCGGCGGGTGTTTCAAATATATAAACCGGCCAATTGGGAAGGAAACGATAATCAATGATGGGGGAGTAAATTTTGGTGTCTTTCGGTAAAAATAAAGGATTGGCGGTCGGAGTGAAGAAAATCATGTCTTTGTCCAGTACCATGTAATTCTCGTAGGGATACATCCCTCCTTCATCCGTTTCCAACACCCCAATCACCACTCCCGGCGCATTAATCGCATCCCATTCCAACTTACAAAATTCCGTGCCGGAAGTATAATCCATCAGGCAATGCGTAAGTTGCCCCCTGTCAAACTCTCCGCGTAACGGTCGGTCGAACGGGTGCTCCAAATTAAAGGCGCCATGCCCGATTTCGTGAGCAATGGTGCGGGCATCTGCGCCCGGAAACAAATATCCAAACCGTTTGCCGCGAGGCATATCGCCTGCAACACCATCAGCTCCTGTTATTTTCTCTATAATAAACAGATAGAGCGTATTGCCATCGAGATTCCCACCTAAATAGGTGCTGTATGCCTGCTTAATCGCTTTCATATCGGCTGTTTCAGTCGAGAACAAACCGCTGCCAGTTACATCGAAACTGTTGCCGTTGACCGGCGTATAAGTAAATCCGCTCTCGGCCATGGATAGATTGCAAGTAACACCTACCCTACTATATATTTTATTAAGTTCGGTAGATAAAGCATTGACATTAAAACTATTGGTAAATCCATTGACCGGCACTAATTTTATATTTACCGACTTGCGTTCGTAAGAATAAACATTCAGTTTATCCAGTGTGGTAAACTTGCCTTTCGATTCCTCATAAACCACGTAGATTTCCTGTCCGTCGCCGGCATTGCTTCCGACAATATTTAGTGTCCATCCCTTGTCCTGACTGTTGTAAGTTCCTGTGTATTCCTTACCGTTATTGGTTACAAAATGTACTTTGGACAGATCAAAATCACTCTTACTTTCTTTTATCTTTACAAATATTTCATCGCTTTCTCCCGGCAACATAAACTTGGCCGATGCAATCATGTCGCTTACCGTCGGCTTGTATTTCATGAAATATTCCGGCACTTTCGCATAGATTTCCCTATATTGGTCAAGTGCATATTTGGTTTTAGCTGTTGTTGTAAATTCAAGAACGGCAAGAGTTGTATTGGGCTGGTTCTTGGTGGAATCGTCCAAGTATATATTGGAATCTGTAATATAATGTTCTTCTATTAAGGCAATACTATCCTGTCTGTGTTGCTGTTGGGGAAACAGTAACACGGGAAGTAACAGCATTGTACATAATAAAAGAATCTTTTTCATCTTTATTACCAAATCCTCTTAATTTTATACTTGCCATAATTCTTTTGCATCCAATCATAAACTAATTGGAGTATTTCGGGATTATCGCGATAATTTTTGTCCTTAATCATTGCTTGTAAATCTTTATTTTCAATATTATCCTGAATTAAGTACAAAGCATCTCGCGAAATAGGAAAAGAACGGCTCGTTTGATAATCATCACCATCTGCCATATCAACGGCATACGGATGGTCTGAAAGTAAATATTTTGACAACTCCAAATAGGCTTCTTGTGTACCCAATACATTGACAAAATCATCTATCTGGAAATTCAGCCATTCGTTTTTGATTTGCTCCATTGTTCTTGGCATCCGAAATTTCACATAATCACTATAATAAGGTTCCACTCGCATACGAGCTAAAGCTTCAATAACCTTTTCTCTATTAAAATTATCCGGTTTTTCCAATGCGTCTATCAATGGCTGAACAAAGCGTTTATCGCCAATATAGCCACATAATTCAGCTAAGTCAGAACGATAATAATAAGTGTTGGCTAAAATGCTCTCTCTCTTTCTCTCTCTCTCTCTCTCTCCGGCTATCTGATATGCCTTTTTAAATACGACTGATGTATCTAATTTCAATACATTAAACACATCCATTTTATACTTGTTTTTTTCTACATAGTCATATTTTTCTAATATGGCTCTTTGTTGTTCAGTCGCGTTATTTTTAACTTCCGCATACAAACTATCTAATGTTGTTTGAAAAATTGGCAATGTATCTAATTTACAATGTCCTAATACTTCATATTTTAAGGCATCCCCCAACCATATCATGTGCTGATTTACTAACGTGTCTAATTCATATCCTTGAAATTTGTTTTGCATCAGCTCTGCTATACGATTCCGCATAGCATCATCGAATATCATACTCATACTGATATCTAATCCCAAACTATCTATTCTGTCTCTTTCTTCATACGAAAATATATTGTGGATGTGATTTGCATAAGGCAATTTACCTTCACACCTTCGAGAACTTCCGCAAAGACGATATTCGTCCAAAGCTATTCTTGCTTCCTGCTTTGCTGTATCCAATCGTTGTTGCACAAATTCTGGGAGTCTTTGTCCTTGCAATGAATGGAATACAAAACTAAAAATGCCATAAATGATAAATTTTTTCATAAATTATTTATTTTTTAAGTAATCAATTTGATATTTAAAGAAAAAACGACGATTATCCGGCTCATTATCATATGTATAATCCATGATATTTTTTGTTGAATGTTGAGGCAATATTCTATTACCTCTTTTGCAAACACCATTTTCATTTTCAACATCTTCATCCGTATCCAATTTAAAAGTATGTTGCAGTCCTAAATTGTGCCCCAATTCGTGTGTTGGAGTTGCTTAAATACAACACTCGGCATTTCTATTGTTTTTCAATAAATAAAGCGACAATATTTACTCCTCTTTATCATACTTTTTCAGATAATTTAAATTCAAATAATTTGTTTTAACACGAAAACAACTTGCTTGTTTTTGTGTTACATTATAATAAAAATAAAATAACTCAAAATCAATTCCTTTCTCAACTTCATTCTTGACTTTACCAAGGTATGGCAATTCGATTGGGAATCGTATTATCGCCTTCGGAGGAACATGTGTTTGCCCTTCTGAAAATTTAAAATAATCCGGACGTAAGTCCCCCCAATTAGGCAATCCCAATAAGTGATTAATATAAAAATTTATGTAAATACCTGGGCTATATCTAAATGAGGAAAAATGTTCAAAATTACTTTTCAACACAATAGAATCCGAGGAATTATTTTTAAATACAAGATACACTCTGCGATAACTACTTATTGTATCTTTTTCGAGGTACACGGAAAAAATGGAATCAGGTTCATTTACTTGCTCATAAAAAGATTTTTGTGCATAAATAGGATTAATCAGACCTACAAATAATACTGTTACTAAAATTAACTTTTTCATATATATTATCATTTTATTTATTTTTTATATCCTTCAGGAGTGTAATTGTAATTTCTTTCTATATTCACGCAATTATCATACTTTTCTTGATACCGTTTTAATTCTTTATCATAAAAATTTAACTTTTTCTGAGAAAAGG
>BNXY01000030.1 GCA_025999935.1 Bacteroidia bacterium
AAGGAACAAATGCGGGGACAAGCAGCGGTATAGACGGAAAATATTCTATCGCTGTCCCAAACAATGCTGCGGTGTTGGTGTTTTCTTACCTCGGTTATGCTACGCAGGAAATACCTGTAAACGGCAAAACAAGCATCAATGTCGTTTTAAGCGAAGACACACAACTGTTGGACGAAGTAGTCGTTGTCGGTTATGGAACGCAAAAGAAAGTGAACCTGACCGGAGCGGTAGCTTCCGTCAGCGGGAAGGACATCGCATCGAAAGCATCTACCGACGTGCTCAGCGCCTTGCAGGGACAAATATCCGGCGTGGCCGTGTTGCGCAGTAGCGGACAACCCGGTTCGGAAACCACAGGCTTGCGCATCCGCGGATTTTCTTCCGCCAATGACGCCAATGCGCTTATTCTTATTGACGGGGTGGAAGGCAGCTTGACATTGCTCAATTCCGAAGATATCGAATCCATCTCGGTATTGAAGGATGCTGCCGCCGCTTCCATTTACGGAGCGCGCGCTGCTGCGGGTGTGGTGTTGGTAACGACAAAAAAAGGCAGTTCGCAAAAACTAAAAGTATCCTATAACGGTTCGTTCGGTGTCAATACGCCGGGTAACATGCCTCAACGCATGTCACCGTGGGAGGAGCAGGATTACATCAACCGGGCGCGCAATGCCGACCGGGGCGCTCCCGAACAAAATCCCGAACAGACTTCGTGGGTCGGAAACCCGAACTACAATTATTATCCCAACGGCGCGCGCTGGAATTTTTTCGGTAACAGCAACTGGCTGAATGAAGGAACGAAGGACTACACCACGCAGCAGAACCATTCCGTCTCGGTAAGCGGCGGACATGGAGCTACGAAGTATTATCTATCCAGTGGATTCTATACCAAAAACGGATTGCTGAAATACGGGCCGGATGATTACCAACGCTACAACCTGCGCGCCAATATCAGTACGGAAATGAGCAAGTATGTGGACTTCAACCTGCAAACCGCTTATGAAGGAAGCGTGGACAACCGGAACCCGTGGGGGCCGACAACGGTTTTGTCTCACTTGTACAACGACCGTGGACGTCAGGCTATTTACCTGCCCGAAGAGGATACGAATTATGCGAACAATCCTTTCAGCGCCGACTTGCAGAGCAATGCCATCGACGCCATGAAAAACGGAGGAACAGATGTCAGACAGAATCAATATTTTACCGGAAATGCCAATTTGCATGTCAAGAACGTGGTAAAAGGATTGACACTGGACTTGAATGTTTCGCGCCGCGCCGGATTCTACAGCAGGGAAGCAGATATGCGTTTTTTACAGAGTATGGGGCGGAACGGTGCAATTCGCAGCGGCTATGAAATCAACAATCCCAACCGGGTTATCAAAACCAAAAACAACAATTATCAGGATAAACTGGAAGCGTTGTTAAACTATAACTTGAATATTGACAACCATTCGCTGCATATTTTAGGAGGCGCGTCCTACGAACAGTACCTCAAGGACGAAATGTCGGCTACGGCGCGTAATCTCCTGTCCAACGACTTTTTCAGTTTTAATTACTACGACAATACCTTGCCTACCAATACGGAAATCAGCGATGCTGTCCAACCCTGGAAAATGGCTTCGCTGTTCGGACGCGTGAATTACGACTTTGCAGGCCGCTATCTCTTTGAAGCGAATGTACGCTACGATGGCAGTTCCCGCCTTGCTCCCGGCAACCGCTGGGGCGTGTTTCCTTCGGCTTCCGTAGGATGGCGCGTGAGCGAAGAAACCTTTTTTGAACCGGTAAAACCGTATGTGGACAACTTCAAAGCGCGTTTTTCATGGGGACAACTCGGTAACAGCACCGTGCTCAACAGTATGTATTATCCTTATTACGGATTGATTTCCAATAAGACGGAAGACAGTACCACAAATATACTGAGCATTATGGGAAATCCTGTTTATTATCAGAAGGAAATGGTATCCAATGATGTTACTTGGGAAACGCTGACCTCAACCAACATCGGTGTGGATTTGGGCTTTTTCAAGAATCGACTTAACATTACCGGCGACTATTATTGGAAAACAAACGACAATATGCTGGCGCAACTGCGGGTAGGCAATATTGCCGGCGTAGTAAGACTACCTTATCAGAATGCAGGTACCCTGAAGACTTGGGGATGGGAAGCATCGGCCGAATGGCGTGATAAAATAGGCAATGTCTCCTACCATATCGGCTTCAATATTGACGACAGCCAGAATGAATTGGTAAGTTACGATGGCAATAATGTGATAAGGGCAGGCGCTGTGGACAGGCTGGAAGGCTATACCCTCAACTCGGTCTGGGGATACAAGACGGACGGATTCTGGAGCAGCCGTGACGAATATCTTGAATACAAGAAGAACAATCCGGGTTACGAATCCTTTAACGACTCCAAAGTGAACGGCGGCGATGTGCGTTACGTGGCGCAGGGCAAAGCCGATCATACCATCGGTATCGGTGGCGGAACGCCGGAAAATCCGGGAGACTTAGTGTATCTCGGCACTACCAACGGACGTTATTTGTATGGCATCAACATGGGCTTGCAATGGAACAGTTTCGATTTTACCTTGTTCTGGCAAGGCGTTGGAAAACGTAATTTCCTTATTAATACTGCTACGCTTACACCTTTGGGAAACTCGTATGAAATGCCGTGGACTATTCACCGGGATTACTGGACGGAAGAAAACCCCAATGCTTTCTTTGCCCGTCCGTTTGAAGGCAATACATTCAATTATAATCCTTCCGACCGCTGGGTACAGGATGGTTCCTATATCCGCCTTAAAAACGTACAGTTGGGATATACGATTCCGATTGCCGAAAAGTTCATTGAATCGTTGCGCATCTATCTGACCGGAACAGACGTGTGGGAGCATACAAACGTATTGAAAGTGTTTGACCCTGAGATCGGCAACGATAAGAATACGCAATATTATCCGTTCTTCCGTACATGGACGATGGGAGTTAATTTAACATTCTAAAAAACAGAAGTATGAAAAAGATATTATTTTTAAGTATTATAGGTATGATTGCCGTCCTGACCGGCTGTAGCGACTTGCTGGATGTTACACCCAAAACAGATTTTACGGACGACAACTTTTGGAAATCCGAAAACGACCTGAAAGGAGCCTGCAACAGATTGTATGAACAACTCTCTTCCGGCGGGCACGATACGCGCGGCGACGACCAGTTCGGCAAAAGCGCCAACGGCACCAGCGCCGGAAGTTGGACGATTCCCGCCGAAAGCGACGACTGGAAAAACCCGTATAAACGAATTTTTACCGCCAACAACATCATCGAAAAAGGCGCCAATGCGCCCGTCGATGAGAAAATACGCGACAAATACCTGGGAGAAGCCTCTTTCTTCCGCGCCTACAATTATTTCGACTTGGTGTGCAAATACGGCGATGTGCCTTTGTTGCTGAAAGTCTTTACCAGCACGAGCGATCTTGGTTTGAAAATGGGGCGTACCCCGCGTGAGGAGGTAATACAGCAGTGTTACGCCGACCTTCAGTTTGCTGCCGATCATCTGCCGACCCGCGCTGATGTACAGGGCGTTACCGATGAGTTTACACGCCGCCGCGTAACCCGTTCGTCGGCGTTGGGATTGATTGTACGCATCGGATTACATGAAGGTACGATGCAGAAATATCATAAATTAGGCAACGACACACAGTGGAAAGCTCACCTGCAAAAAAGCATCGATGCCTATACCTTGCTGAAAACGGAAGGCCACGCATTGTATGCCGACTATCAGGCGTTGTTCTTGGATGAAAGCAACAGTACCAACAAGGAAGTTCTTTTTGCAAAGGCTTACGGTCCCAACGGGGGAAGCGGCGCCGGTTACACCAATCATTCTTATTCCGGCGACTGTGAAGGAAGTTATGCCATTACCCGCCCCATGATCGACCTGTATCTTTATGCCGACGGCTTGCCCCGTGAAAAGTCGCCGTTGGCCGTCTCTCCCGAAACATCGTTCAACAACGTGTTCGGTTATGAAGCCGACGGAGTGACAGCGCTTGCAGACGGCAAAGGAGCGCGCGACCCAAGACTGTCTTTGAGCATCTGGCGTATCAACGACCCGCAAGATGACGCCGCCGCAGTGGTGGGAGGAGTTAATATCGGCTGGATTCTCTCCGGCAAAGGCGCTTATAAACCGTTCGACCCGCAACGGCCGCTGGGCTACCAACAGAAAAAAGCGTTTGCCGGCAGTCGTTGGGGAGCGTCCAGAGATTATACCGACCGGATTATCATTCGCTGGGGCGAAATGTTGATTGCATACGCCGAAGCCTTATATGAATTGAACGGTTCCATTACCGATGCACAATTGGACGAAACGCTAAACGCCTTGCGTCAGCGTGTAGGATTCAGTGCGAAACTGACCAATGCCTTTGCAACAGCTAACGGCTTGAACCTGTCGGAAGAAATACGTCGCGAACGGACGGTGGAATTGATGGCGGAAAACCTCCGCTATGCCGACATCATCCGTTGGAAAATTGCTGAAACCGTATTGCCTAAAGCCATCGTCGGCGCGAAGTTTACGGCAGACGAAGCTTACAACGGCACTTCGCAGGCGGGAGATTCCGAATTTGTAAAATGGCTTACGAACAATCAGGGAATCGTGGACGGCGTTTTCGTGTATGACGAGCCGAACGTAAGGCTGATAGAAAAAGCCGATACGAGGCGGTTCAACGTCGCTAAAGACTACTATTATCCTGTTCCGACGTTCGAAATTGCACAATCCGGTGGAAACATCAAGCAAAATCCGAGTTGGTAATCAAGTATAAACAAATGTATGTTAAAAACGATAAATTTATGAAAAAGATAGTATATATGTGTATGGCAGCGATTTTACTTTGTATGACCGGTTGCGAGAAAGACAATATTTGGGGCGACGGGCTTCCTGAGATGGAACATGTTTATTACATCGGTTTTTACAAGACCAATGTCTTTTCAGATGCGCTCAATTACGAAATTGCCGCCAATGGCGCGGCGCGGTGGAGAATCAATACGGGTACATGGACGAACACAAGCGAAATCAATGTAAGCAGTCCGATTCCATTGGAATTTCACAGCGAACGGATACGTTCCTACAATCCGGTAACTTACTTCTGGGTAACGAACAACGGAACTTCAGCGTTGAAAGCCGGAACGGATTATACCGTTGTTGCCGAAAGCGGCGAAGCGATTGCGCCCGATGCGCAAGGTGCATACTCGGTTACGTGGGCGCAAGCAAAGAAAGGGGTGCAGAACGTCAAGATTAAGCGTTTGTCTCAGACCACAGGTTCTCTGAGGGTAAATACGCTGGACCCTGCCAAAGGTACGCCCAATGCAAGCGACATATCCACTACGGTAAATAATCATACGAACGACTACGAAATACGCGGACTCACATTTGATTTTAATAAAGTGACCGTTACGTTCAATTGAGTTAAAAACTAAAAGTTAAGAGTTATCGACTTCGTTTATCAATCTTAACTTCATGAACAAAAGGGACGCCAAAGAAATTGGCGTCCCTTTTGTTTTTTTTAACATTATTGTTTGCATTTGTTAATTTAAAACTGTATATTTGTAAAATTTTTATAATAATATGGTTTTTTATTTTTATTATAATTTAAAAAACATTAAAACAAAAATGCTTTATGAAATAGTGAACAGTTCACAAACTTACTAAATTGGAAATGAACTCAGTTCCCTTTATTTTGAATAAATAGATAGTTAATTCGGGTTTTAAAAAGTAATAAATTTAAAAAAAGTAAAAGTATGAAGATGTTAAAAATGAAGTTAGCATTATTTTTTATGCTGTCTTTTATTCTGGGTATTCCTGCCAATGGGTATTCGGAAAACACACAGCAAGAAATTCTTGTTTCCGGTGTCATTACCGATTCGTCCGGTGAAGAATTGATTGGAGTAAGTATTTCTGTTAAAGGAACAAATGCGGGGACAAGCAGCGGTATAGACGGAAAATATTCTATCGCTGTCCCAAACAATGCTGCGGTGTTGGTGTTTTCTTACCTCGGTTATGCTACGCAGGAAATACCTGTAAACGGCAAGACAAGCATCAATGTCGTTTTAAGCGAAGACACACAACTGTTGGACGAAGTAGTCGTTGTCGGTTATGGAACGCAAAAAAAGATTAATCTGACCGGTTCCGTTGCTTCCGTTGATTCGAAGAAATTGGAAAACAGAGCGGTTACGAACTTGTCGGCTGCATTGGGCGGCTTGGCTCCCGGTATTCGGGTAACGCAAGGACGTGGTAATCCGGGCGATGAATCGGTTTCTATCCGTTTTCGCGGAACAACCTCTTTCAATGCCAGCGATCCTTTGGTGCTTGTAGATGGGGTAGTGGCCGATATGAATGTGCTGAACACCGATGATATTGAGAGCATCAACTTCTTGAAAGATGCTGCTTCGGCAGCTATCTACGGTTCGCGTGCTGCTGCGGGGGTTATCTTGGTAACTACAAAAAAGGGGAAGAGAGAGAAACCCAAAGTAACGTATTCCGGTTTGTTTGCACAGGAAAAAGCCGAAACTTCTTTGAAGTTCATGTCGAATATGCCTGACTACATGAACTACCACAACATGGCGCAGTTAAATACTACGGGTAATTCTACTTGGTACGGCGACCAAGTTATTGCCGATTGGACAGCTGCTAACGCTAATCCCAATGGCACTTATACCGATCCGACAACGGGTAACCAAATTCCCAATTGGTTGGCTTATCCGAATACCGACTGGGCGCAAGAGTTGTTCCAGCCTACCTATTATCATAAACACGGCCTTTCGGTATCGGGTGGTAGCGAAGTTTCTACTTACCTCTTGTCGTTGGGTTATCAAGATAATCCGGGTACATTGGAAAATACAGGTTTACAGCGTTTTAATATCCGTGCCAATGTGGAAACCAAGATTGCAAACTTCATCACTTTCGGTACGCAAACGTATGCAACCAAGGAATATAAAGAACCGGGTAGCATTGAAATGACCTACCTGCAACAAGCTTATCCCGGTATTAATCCGAAATATAAAGGCAAGTTTGGAGCCTCTGAAGACCCCAACATGGCCTCTATGAATAATGTGTTGGCAAGCGTAGCTGCTGAAGGTGGACAAAACGAATATACGCGCATCAATACTTCATGGTATGCCAATGTGGATATTTGGAAAGGCATTTCTGCCGAGGCCAAATTCAACTACAATGAATACATGCGTGAAGATGAACATTATTCGCAAAATCAACCCCGTTACCGTTTCCGTTTGGGTACCGGCGACGAGGCTATTATAGACAATAAACCGAATATCGACAATACCACTTCTTATCGTTATGCTTATAATTCAAAAAGTTACACAACAAACTTAATTCTTCGTTATCATGGCGTATTCGGCAAACACGCCATTGATGCTTTTGCAGGTCAGGAACAGTATTATGCTGCGAGCAGCGGATTCAGTGCAACGAAAAAAGGGCTGATGGACTGGGATGTTACCGACATTACCGCAGCTTCCGAAGTAGAAAGTATCGGCGGTAACGCTAAAACGGATTACGCCATGTTATCTTACTTCGGCCGTGTGAACTATGTTTTCAATAGTAAATATCTGTTAGAAGCGAATATCCGTTCAGATGCATCCTCTCGTTTTGCTCCCGGACACCGTGGCGAGGTATTCCCCTCTTTCTCGGCAGGATGGCGCGTAAGCGAAGAAAATTTCTTTGAACCGGCAAAAGATTATGTAAATAACTTGAAACTGCGTGTGGCTTACGGTACGTTGGGTAACACCGTCAGTGGAAACTACGATTGGCAAGAAAAATATAATCCTACCAAGGGAGTTTTCAATGAATCAATACAAAACGGTTTGGTATTAGGAAGACTTCCTAACTATGAGTTAATGTGGGAATCTACTTCTTCTACCGACATCGGTATTGATGCTTCTTTCCTTAACAATCGCTTGAGTTTGGATGCGAGCTACTATCTTCGCAAAACCAGCGGCATTTTGAATACACCTCCCATTTATCTCACATTGGGTACGGTAGGTTCCGCCATGAGTAATGCCGGTGATATGGAGAACCATGGTGTGGACTTGGATTTGAGATGGAATGACAAAATCGGAGATGATTTCCGTTATAGCGTTGGAATCAATGCAAACTACAACACCAACAAGGTAACCAAATTTAAAGGTGGTTTGATTTGGGGACAAGACGAATCCCTGCTGGACAAGAACGGCAATCCGACTTGGCGCTATCTCAACTTGGACGATGTATCCACAGGTGGAGATACCCGCAGAGTGGAAGGTCGTGCCATTGATGAATATTTCTTGCGCAAACCTTACCATGGAAACGGCACCTATACCAATGCAGATGGTTCGGTAAATCCGAATGGAGGCCCAAAAGACGGTATGATCCGTACAAAAGCCGATTTGGACTGGGCAAGAGCCATGGTAGCAGCAGGATATTCATTTAATAATAAAGTCATCGGAACCGGAAGCGGTCAGATTTGGTACGGCGAAAAACTGTTGGCCGACTTGAATGGCGATGGTAAATACGGCGACTCTAACGACCGTGAATTTACCGGTAAATCTTCCGTTCCAAAATTTGTATTCGGATTTAATCTAACCGCTGAATACAAAGGTTTTGATTTGAGCGCTATGTTTGCCGGTCGTTTAGGTTCTTACGCTTATATTCGCTCGCGCGGCGCCAATAGTAATGAACTTACCGAGCTAACAGACGCTTTACCTGCCAATGCAGGCAATATGTTCTATCGTTTCAATATGAAAGAATCAATGTCTAATCCGAACTATGATCCGTTTACCGACCCGGATGCCTATATTCATGCAAAATATCCGAGATTATACAACGGAACAGGACAGATGGCTACAAATACAGATTATTTGTTTAACACTTCCTATTTGAAACTCAAATCATTGCAAATTGGTTACACTTTGCCTAAAGCATGGTTAAAAGGGGCTAAAATCAACAACTGTCGTATTTTTGTAGCAGGAGAAAACTTGCTGACGTTTGCCGCAAAGGACTTCCCGGCTGTGGATCCTGAATTGGGCGGATCAGTAATCGTTTATCCGATAGCAAAATTGTATTCTTGCGGTATTAATCTTACATTTTAATGATAACAGATATGAAAAAAATAATATATTTTATTGCGACAATCCTCATGTTGAGCAGCATGCCGGCATGTGTAGATTTGGATACCGCACCTTACGCAGAAATCACGGGCGGTAACATGTGGTCAACCGAAAGCCTTGTCGAAAAAGGGGTGACCGGTGTTTATACCTCTTTGAAGAAACCTATATACAGTAGTAGTATGGTAGGAGCAGGCCTTTGGGTCGGTTATTACGGATTAGATGTATTGGGTATGTCAGGATCAAGCCGTTTAGGAATGAACGGACTGTTTACAACGAGTGTAAACCCGGGCAACAGTTACTTTTCCGATACATGGAAATGGTATTATGATGGTATTCACCGGGCGAATGCGGCTATTGCCAATATTCCTAATGCCAAGATGGATGAAGGTAAAAAAGCGAAACGCTTGGCTGAAGTAAAAGTATTGCGTGCGTTCTTTTATGGTCGTTTGAACGAAATCTTCGGAAACGGCGGATTTGGAGTGCCTCTCTACTTGGAACCCATCTCAGCAGATGAATGTATACGAACACAAACTCCCGAAGCGGAAATTTGGGCGCAGGTCATCAAAGACCTCACTGAAGCGATCGACGAACCTAACTTGCCGAACAACGATATTCAAGGCGAAGGCCGTGTCGGCAAGGGTTGCGCTTATGCGTTGCGTGGTCACGCCTACCTGCTTACGAAAAAATATGCCGAAGCGGCTGCCGACTTTGCTAAGGTAGAAGATTGCGGTTATAAATTGTTTACAGGCGCAGGCGCTAACAGCTACAAGCAACTCTTCAAAGAAGCCAACGAACGCTGCGAAGAGATGATTTTAAGTATCCAGTACATTGCCGATGCCAGTGGCGGCGCAGGCGGTTATGGCTCAACTTTACAGAAATACGTGGCTGCTTTCCAACAAGGCTCTAAGGATTCCCGCGGTTGCTGGACGGATATTCGTATCGCTCCCGCTGTGGTAGATTTGTATGAAGTAGTTAATCCTGACGGTAGCGTAAAATCATTCAATTGGTCGGACTATATCCCCGAATGGGAAAGCACTGCTGTGAGTGATCGTAAAGTTTTCTTTGTTCGTAATACACTGTATAAAGGAGAGCCTATCCACAGTACGGTTACCAACATAATCAACGGCAACACGGGACTCGGCAATTTGTCCGGAGCTGTAAAAGCGCTTTACTTGCCGGAAGGTAACGAGGAACGTATTAAGAAAGCGTATGAAAGCCGCGACCCTCGTTTGGCATTTAATGTGATTACTCCTTATGCGGAATTTTTGGGAGTGAACAGCAACTCTACTGCGGAAGGCACTTATGTCTATCGTTGGCCGGTACCCGGTAAACCTTATTTCAACGATGCTGCATCCGAAGGCAACTATAGAGAGGGCTACACACCCAGTGGATCTGCCAATGCACAAGCGGAGTTGGTATATATCCACCGCAAATTTGTGGGTGAAGGACTTGAATTTGCTTACCGCGAAATCAATCCGATTGACGAACCGCTTATTCGTTATGCCGATGTGTTGCTACAATGGGCGGAAGCATTAGTAGAGGCAAACGATTTGGCAGGCGCCAAAGCAAAAGTGAAATTAGTGCGCGACCGTGCAGGTATCGCTACGCCGGATGCTTCATTTGCCAATCAAACCGTAGCGCGCAATTATGTGCGTGACGAACGTCGCCGTGAATTTGTAGGAGAAGGCATCAACTTTTTCGACGAAATGCGCTGGCGTACATTGAAGGAAACCAAGTTTGACCGGAAATTCGTGGAACAAGTCCATGGCGGACAGGTCAGCACCGGAGGAACCTACAACTGGATTGGCGATCAATGGTACACTTGGCCGGTACCCCGTACAGAAATCGAACGCAACCCAAATCTGAAACGGACTCCGGGTTGGGTATATGAATAATTAAAATATTTGTAGAGGCGTTGCATGCAACGCCTCTACTCTTTTAAAGTTTTCTATGGCTTTGCGCATTCGGAAACAACTTCCGTCATCGGCAAGGCATACTCTGTCGCAGTTAGCCGACAAGATGTTTCTGGGCATTAATACCATTCGCGACTACCGCCAAAAACTGAATATTAAACGGAATGCCCACAACACAGCGCAACTGTTGCAGAATGCCAAGGCGTTGAAGCTGGTGTGAGAAATTATTGTTTGTCTGCATATCTTTTGTTATCTTTGTCGGCGAAATGAGTTATTTGAAAAACAATGGAAAAATGCAAACAACTCTCAACCTGATAAAAGCGCAATTGCAGCATCTGTATTCGGATGCTGAAATCAAAGCCTTTGGATTTTTGATATTGGAATCGGTTTGCTGCTTGGACAAACAAGCCGTTTTGCGCGACAAAGATAAGCAGTTATCTCCCAATGAACGATTTCAAATAGGAGAAATCATCGAAAGTCTGAAAAAATACCGGCCGATACAATATATATTGGGAGAAACCGAATTTTACGGACTCCGGTTCAAAGTCAACGAAAACGTTCTGATTCCGCGTCCGGAGACGGAAGAATTGGTCGATTTGATACAATCGGATTATAGAAAGTCTCCTTTGTCCGTTTTAGACATCGGAACAGGTAGTGGCTGCATTGCCATTGCTTTGGCCAAAAATCTACCCGATGCTTCCGTTTATGCCTTGGATATTTCGGAAAAAGCCTTGGAAATTGCCCGGCAAAATGCGGAACGAAACCGGGTAAATGTGCATTTTTTCCAACAGGATATTTTAGCGGATTTTCCGGCAAATTCTTCCGGAGATTTACCGGAAAAATGGGATATTATCGTCAGTAACCCGCCTTATGTTACGCCGGAAGAAAAGCGGGCGATGTCGAAAAATGTATTGGATTATGAGCCGCATCAGGCGCTTTTTGCGCCTCAGAAAAAGCCTTTGCTTTTTTATGAACGGATTGCCGATATGGGTTTAAACCGGTTGGAGGAAAGCGGTGCGCTTTATTTTGAAACCAGCGCGCTTTATGGAAAAGAAACAGTCGGAATGTTGCGGGAAAAAGGCTATCGTTCCGTGCAATTATTGCAGGATATTTCCGGAAAAGACCGAATGATTATAGCAAGATTATGAAGCAGATAAATCCGGAACAAGCCTTGCATCGTCTGGCGGCTTATTGCAGCCGCGCCGAAAGATGCGTTTCCGATGTCCGCCGGAAAATGGAGGCGTGGGAAATCCCCTGTGAGGAACAGAGCCGGATTATCGGGCGGCTCACACAAGAAAAATTTTTGGACGAAGGCCGCTATTGCCGGGCTTTTGTCAACGATAAGTCCAAGTATAATCATTGGGGCGC
Source organism: Bacteroidia bacterium (assembly GCA_025999935.1). GTDB lineage: Bacteria > Bacteroidota > Bacteroidia > Bacteroidales > Azobacteroidaceae > Azobacteroides. Next base: position 12,417 of record BNXY01000030.1, read on the forward strand.
TTACAAAATTAAATACGAATTAGCCAAAAAACAAATTCCCGGACACTTAATCCGGGAAGCGTTAGAAAATATTGATTCCGAAGAAAACTTGGAACAACTCCGCCTCTTACTCGAACAAAAACGAAAATCGATAAAAGGCAAAAACGAATTTGAAATCCGCCAAAAACTCATGCGGTTCGCGGCAAGCCGCGGATTCTCGCAGGGGGAAATTGAGAAAGCGCTGGGTTGATTAAAAAAAGAAAGTTTGTATCTATGTTTTCTTTAGAAGTCATGCCGAATGGAGCAGAGTGCATATTGAAAATACCCGGATTATGGATTACATCCGGGGTTACCCAAATTTAACGCCATTTCACCCGGCATCCCCACTATCAGGTAAAATTTTTACCATAATCCCTATTTGTAGGTAGTCTAAATTAATTTTATAATCATTACCTTTGCAAAATCAATTGGATATTAAATCTGTTTAAAATAAATAGGTGTGATATGAATAAATTCAGATTTGGAAAATACAGGGAATCCGACGCTATGAGCAACCTGATAAGCGAGAATTATCCGGCCTTGCTGGTTATGAGCCGGTTTGGCATCGCGCTGGGCTTCGGTGAAAAATCCATCGGCGAAGTTTGCCGGAACAATCAGGTTGACACGAATACTTTTCTCGCTATCATCAATCTTATGGTCAGCGAAAACCGGATTATACAGGCTTCCGATACGAAAATTTCCGTTGAATCGCTCATCAATTACCTCCATAATTCGCACAATTATTTCCTCAATTACCGTTTGCCGGAAATTCGGGAAAAATTATCGAAAGTGTTGAATCCGGGCGAAGATGATTTGAATAAAGCCGTATTGGAATATTTTGATAAGTTTGTGGCTGAAGTCAAAAAGCACATGCTGAACGAGGATAAAAAAGTTTTTCCGTATGTAAAATCTTTGTTACGAGCGGGAAGCAAAGATAAATACAACATCGGATTCAGCAAACAGCACGAACAGATTGAAACCCGGTTGACGGAATTTAAGAATATCTTGATTAAATATTATCCGGCGCAGAGTACCAACAAAATGAATGGTGTTTTATTCGATATTTTCAATTGCGAGAAAGATTTGGCGTCCCACAATGCGGTAGAAGAATATCTATTCCTGCCTGCCATTGTGGAATTGGAAGGTAAAACCGAAAAATTATCATGAGCTATCCCATCAGAATCGCAATTATTGAACCCTCAATTATTATCCGAAGCGGCATGTTGTCCGTCTTACATCGCCTGAACTCCCTCCAGATGGAAGTTTTTGAAATAACCGAAATGGAACAATTGAAAACGACTTTGAGTTGGCAGCGACCCGATGTATTGATAATCAATCCTTCGGTAATGGGGATTTTTTCTTTGCAGCAAATAAAAAAGGAAGTATCCAATCCGCAGTTGAAATGTATCGCCCTGCAAAATTCCCTTTCGGACAATGTCGCCTTAAAATCTTACGACGAAGTGATTTCTATCTACGATTCGGCTGACCAGATTAACGACAAACTGACAAAACTTATCTCCGAACCGGAAGAAGAGACGAAACTCGAATCGCTCACGCTCCGCGAAAAAGAAATCATCGTTTGCGTGATAAAAGGAATGACCAACAAACAGATTGCAGAGAAGTTGCACCTTTCTTCCCATACGGTTATCAGCCACCGCCGGAATATTGCCGCCAAACTGCAAATCCACAGTACAGCCGGTTTGACGATTTATGCCATCGTGAATAAATTGGTTGCATTGGATGAAATCAGCGGGAACAAACTTTAGTTGATTACCCGGTATTGTCTTCCTCCACTTTCCGAAACAACTTTATACGTTTTCAGAAAAAGTTTGGTTCCGGATTGAGGTGTTCCATATCCGTTGACAATATTGTAAACCGCCCCGCATTTTGGACAAGTAGCAGTCATTGCCATTGGAATTTCAGCCCCCGGAGCGCTTGTATTGTCGGGTTTAATTTTTATATTCCGTTGCGCCTCAACCGGACAAGCTAAATCGTATGCGAATAAATTAAGCGGTTCAACGCCCATGCCATTAATTACCAAGATTCCGCCAAATCCTATTCTATCACTGGCTATTCTTGCTTGAGTTACTTCTTCGTAAGCCAAATTGGCATTCAGTTTATTATCCGCAAAATCCAGATTCAACAGCAAATTAACCGGTGCATAAGGAATCGTTGAATAGATTGTTTCGTCACAGGAGAAAGCCAGACAAACGAATACGATAAGGGACAATATTTTCTTCATAACTGTATAACGAAAAAAATAAAAAAATAGTATTTTTAGAACGCAAATGACACAAAATACGCAAATCAGCACAAATTTTATTTATTGGAAAGAAGATAGACCCGATTTTGTTAAAAATATGTTTTGCGAAAACCTGCGATTATCTGCGTCATCTGCGTTCTTCTAATTTTCGCGTCTTCGTCCTGCCGAATTTGTAATTCTTTTGTTGTATTATTATGGTAGAGAATTTCATTGCACTTGCGGATTTCAGGTTTTATTTTTTTCTCCGAAAAAAGTTCGTTAAAAGTTTCTTTTATTAAATTTTAGGTAGTAACTTTGCACCTTCAAATTCAATCACATAATATTAATTGTATTAAATCATGGATATTTCCCACATTGAGCACATTGGGATTGCTGTTAAAAGTATTGAAAACAGCCTTCCCTATTACGAAAAAATATTGGGTCTTAAATGCTACAACATCGAAGAAGTAGCCGACCAAAAAGTAAAAACCGCATTCTTCAAAGTAGGACAAACGAAAATTGAATTACTTGAACCTACTTCCGAAGAATCCACCATCGCAAAGTTTATCGAAAAGAAAGGCGAAGGCGTGCATCATATCGCTTTTGCAGTTCCCGATGTAGCCGATGCTTTGGCGGAAGCGGAAGCAAAAGGCGTTCAACTGATAGACAAAGCCCCCCGCGGAGGCGCCGAAGGTTTGCAAATCGCTTTCCTGCATCCGAAATCAACTTGCAGCGTATTAACGGAATTATGTCAATAACAATTATTAATAATAAAATCTATGAGTAGTCAATTAGATAAGGTAAAAGAACTTATTGATTTGCGGGTGCAAGCCCGTTTGGGTGGCGGAGAAAAAGCCATTGAAAAACAACATGCCCAAGGTAAATATACCGCGCGGGAACGTATTGCTATGTTGCTCGACGAAGGCAGTTTTGAAGAGTTGGATATGTTCGTAGAACATCGCTGTACCAATTTTGGTATGGAAAAGAAAAAATTCTTAGGCGACGGCGTTGTGACCGGTTATGGTACCATCGAAGGACGCTTGGTCTATGTTTTCGCACAAGATTTTACCGTAATCGGCGGCTCTTTGTCGGAAACAATGGCCTTGAAAATCTGCAAAGTGATGGATTTGGCCATGATGATGGGCGCTCCCATCGTGGGTTTGAACGACTCCGGCGGCGCACGTATTCAGGAAGGCATCAACGCCTTGGCCGGTTATGCCGAAATTTTCCAACGCAACATCTTGGCCTCCGGCGTAGTTCCCCAAATTTCCGGCATCTTCGGCCCTTGCGCCGGCGGCGCTGTGTATTCTCCGGCTTTGACCGACTTTACTCTCATGGTTAAGGGCGTAAGTTATATGTTCTTGACAGGTCCGGCAGTAGTAAAAACGGTAACAGGCGAAGATGTAACACAGGAACAATTAGGAGGCGCGCAAGTACACGCCACTCGTTCGGGTGTTACCCATTTTGCCGTTGACTCCGGAGAAGAAGGCCTCGCGTTGATTCGTCATTTATTGAGCTTCCTTCCGCAAAACAATCTGGAAGAAGCGCCTATTCGACCGACTAACGACCCCATCGACCGTTTGGAAGATTCTCTGAATGAAATTATTCCCGACAGCCCCAATAAACCCTACGATATGTACGAAGTAATCGGCGCAATCATCGACGATGGAGAATTTCTCGAAGTACATGCCGATTTTGCTAAAAATATCATCGTCGGATTCGCCCGCTTCAACGGACGTTCGGTGGGTATCGTTGCCAACCAGCCCAAAGCTTTAGCCGGCGTATTGGACATCAACGCATCCCGCAAAGCCGCTCGTTTTGTTCGTTTCTGCGACGCATTCAATATACCTATCGTAACCTTAGTAGATGTTCCGGGATTCCTTCCGGGAACCGGTCAGGAATACGGCGGCGTAATCACGCATGGCGCGAAATTGCTTTATGCTTACGGCGAAGCGACTGTACCCAAAGTGACGATTACTTTGCGCAAATCTTACGGCGGCGCACATATTGTGATGAGTTGTAAACAATTGCGCGGCGATATGAACTATGCTTGGCCTACCGCTGAAATCGCTGTAATGGGCGGTAAAGGCGCCGTAGAAGTGCTGTATGCAAAAGAAGCCAAAGCTTCGGACGACCCGGCTAAGGTTTTTGCAGAAAAAGAAGCAGAATACACAAAAGCTTTTGCTAATCCTTATAATGCAGCTAAATACGGTTATGTGGACGATGTAATTGAACCGCGTAACACCCGTTTCCGCATCATTCGCGCCTTGCAACAATTGGCAACCAAGAAGCAAACCAATCCGGCTAAAAAACACGATAATTTACCATTATAAATAGTAATCATCATGAGTTTTTGGAATTGGAAGCAAAAAACATTGGCGAAAGAAGCAGTTCACAAACAATCCACTGTTTCGGAACGCCAATCCGATGAAATATTTGCTGCGATTGCAATGGCGCTGTCCGAAGCTCCGCTTACGGCGGGGCTGTCGAGCGAAATCCATGCCGTTATTGCGTTAGCGCTGTCCGAAACGATGGAATGGCACGATGTGGAAAGCAACGTTTTGACCATTCAGAATGTAGCGAACAATTATTCACCCTGGAGTTCTAAAATTTATACATTAAGAGAGTTGCCTTTAAGAAGGTAATGACATAAACAAATAAATAAAAAACAAATAAACAGATATATTCAAAATGAAAAGTTTCAAATATACAATTAACGGAAACGCTTACAATGTTGTAATTCATAATGCAGACGACACCACGGCGGAAGTGGAAGTGAACGGCACGTCTTATCAAGTGCAAATTGAGGCGCCGGTAAAAAAAGCAACAGCTGCGCCTGAAAAAAAAGCTGCGCCGGTAGTACAACGTCCGGCTCCGGAACCGGTAACGCCCATTGCTAAACCGGTGCAAACAACTTCTGCTAGTGCCTTGAAGTCGCCGCTACCCGGTATCATTCTTGACATCAATGCCAAAGTGGGCGATACGGTAAAGAAAGGTCAAAAAGTATTGGTTTTGGAAGCCATGAAAATGGAAAATGCCATCAATGCCGACCGCGATGGAGAGATCAAAGAAATCAGAGTGAACAAAGGCGATTCTGTATTGGAAGGCACCGACCTTCTTGTAATCGGATAAAATCTGCTTTAAAATCACTTGTGTGGAGTGTTTTTATTGCCGTTTTCATCCTTATATAAATAAATTACGAGAAACAATGAATAAAATAAAAATTATGATGCCGGTGTTGCTGCTCTGTACATTATTTAATGTGCAGGCGCAACGTACATCAGCACTTAAAATCAATGAAATCTTAGTCATCAACGAAACAAATTTTCAAGACGATTACGGAATTCAGCATCCTTGGATAGAGATATACAATTCCTCTGCAGGTACGGTCAATATTGCCGGATGCTATTTAACGATTAATGCAACGGATCCCCGCTTGTATCAATCAGATAATAAACTCACGCTTCGGGATATTTATGGAAACGATCCGCGTATCTATCCGATTCCCAAGGGCGATGTTTTAACAAAGGTAAAACCCAGTCAACATTTGCTATTTTGGGCGGACGCTCAACCTACACGCGGAACATTCCACTTGAGTTTTGCTTTGGATTCTCTCCACTCAAATTACATTGCGCTATTTGATTCGGATGGAAAAACGTTTATAGATTCCGTTACTGTGCCTGCCGGACAAAAAGCCGATATCAGTTACGGTTTGGTACATGATGGTTGGAATGCCAAACGCTTGGACGAAGAACTGCGTTTGAATCAGAGTTACACAGGCGGCGATATTTGGATACAATTTACACAGGTAACGCCGAGTTCCAACAACTTCATTTTGGATAAAAACAACAAGGTGGAGAACTTCCAAAAAAATGATGCTATTGGTACGGGTATGACCGCTACGGCGATGGGCGTTGTGTTTGTCGCACTATTGACGCTTTACCTTTCGTTTAAGGTGGTAGGAAAGACAGCTGTATCGTTGAGCCATAGACGGCTAATGAAAGCTTCCGGAATTAGCAAAGAAGCGGCGATAGATATTCACGAACAATCGTCCGGCGAAGTTTTTGCAGCGATTGCGATGGCTCTTCACGAATCTACGCTGCAATTGCATGATGAAGAAAACACCGTTCTTACCATTAAGAATACAGAACGCAGTTATTCGCCATGGAGTTCCAAGATTTATACATTAAGAGAAATACCAAATAAAAAATAATCGATACAATTATGGATTTTTTATCATTCATTGGGGATAACTTGCAAATTTTCCTCAGTTATACAGGTTTTGCGAACGCTACATGGGGGCATTTCATCATGATTATCGTGGGTTTGACATTTATCTATTTGGCGATTGCCAAAGAATTTGAGCCTATGCTTTTGATTCCGATTGGTTTCGGTATTTTGATCGGAAATATTCCTTTTAAAGATGCCGGATTGCAATTGGGACTTTATGAGGAAGGTTCTGTATTAAACATTTTATATCAGGGCGTTACATCCGGCTGGTATCCGCCGTTAATTTTCTTGGGAATTGGCGCGATGACCGACTTTTCGGCATTGATTTCCAATCCGAAATTGATGTTGATTGGCGCTGCCGCTCAATTTGGTATTTTCGGCGCGTATATCTTGGCATTGACAATGGGCTTTGATCCTGCGCAAGCGGGTGCAATCGGCATCATTGGCGGCGCAGACGGCCCGACGGCTATTTTCTTGTCGTCCAAATTGGCGCCTAACTTAATGGGAGCTATCGCTGTCTCGGCGTATTCCTACATGGCTTTGGTGCCGGTAATTCAACCGCCCATCATGCGCTTGCTGACTACCAAAAAAGAGCGTCTCATTCGTATGAAACCACCGCGTGCAGTTTCTGAAACGGAAAAAATTATTTTCCCGATTACCGGTTTACTCTTAACTTGCTTCTTGGTGCCGTCCGGACTTCCCTTGTTGGGAATGTTGTTCTTCGGTAATTTGCTGAAAGAATCCGGCGTGACCCGTCGTTTGGCGGAAACCGCTCGCGGTCCGCTGATTGATGTGATTACCATATTGTTGGGAATAACCGTAGGGGCTTCCACGCAGGCAACGCAGTTCTTGACATGGAATTCCTTAAAGATTTTCGGATTAGGCGCTTTGTCGTTTATCATTGCTACATCAGCAGGCGTATTGTTCGTTAAGTTCTTTAATGTGTTCCTGAAAAAAGGCAACAAAATCAATCCGCTAATCGGTAATGCCGGAGTTTCGGCCGTTCCCGATTCGGCGCGTATTTCTCAGATAGTCGGTTTGGAATACGATTCCACCAATTATTTGCTGATGCACGCCATGGGGCCGAATGTGGCTGGTGTGATTGGTTCGGCAGTGGCTGCCGGGATATTGCTCGGATTTTTGGGATAATATAACAATGGCGCACATTTAAAACCTGTTAGGTGGTTGTAAAAAATATTTAATAATTAAATTTTTTTATCGTTCCAATTTTATATCTTTATGATTGGAAGACTAAAGCAATTCGGCACAAGGAACGTGCCGATAATTTAGAAAATGATTTAAAAAATCAAAGACAAATTAAACGAGATAATACAGTAGTATTACAACGCTCTGTTCATCCTAAAAATCATTCCTATTCGCTATTTGCCATTCAATTGGCAATAATGTTGGTAATGCAAACATATAGAAGATATTAACCACAAATTTTCGTGGATAATTCAATATATAATGAAAAACAGCGGTTTTAACAAAAACAACGTAAAAGGAGGAAAGATTATGGAACAAATGAGTAAATTAATCAGAGTTTATAAGCCGCGGAAGGCGCGGTTTATCGGCTTGGCGGCGGCAGGGAGTGTGATTGCTGCAGTTGGATTGTTTGTGTTGTGGGCAGCGTATGCGGTTTCGGGCGGCGGTTGACTTTTGTTGGCGGTGATATTTACAACATAGTCAATATTACTCATTTGGCGATTTCAAAATCCTGTTGCTGGCAAAAAATCACATCAAGATAGACAATCAAACAATCAACTTTGACAGCGCATGCGAGCTGGAAATCGGCGGTTGGACAGACAATATTTATCTCAGGGATAGCAACGGCAAGGAGAAATTCTGTATCCATAGTTCCACTGTGTTATCTGCCGATATTTTTATTGCATTGCTATCTGCTCAAATAAAATAATGGAGTACGCCCATACGTCGCAGTTGCAGGAAAAATTGGGAACACTCAATTGTCTGCAGCCCGATTATGAAAATGAAGACTATTGTGACTGGGTGATGGTGCGCAGAAAAGGCGTTGCAAAGCTACGGATAAATTATGAATTATTTTAAAATTTTATTTAACTTTGCGTCGCATTTGCAATTTTTAATTTATGGATACAATGACTTTCTGGTGGATTGCCTTTATTGCGATTTTTATCGTGGTTTATGCAATTGACTTGTATGTGACCGACCATCGCAAAGGTGGAATTTCGGTAAAAACTTCGTTGCGCTGGACCGGTGTTTGGATTAGTATCGCTCTTATGTTCGGCTTGCTGCTTTACTTCTTTTTCCCTGAAAATCCTGAAGGTATCGGCAATACCTCGGAAACGATGGGTCTCAAGTTTATTGCCGGGTACCTGACTGAGTATTCGCTTTCGGTAGATAACCTCTTTGTCTTCATTATGATTTTTTCCATGATGGGCATCAAGGATTCCAATCAGTCTAAATTGTTGAAAATGGGAATTTTGATTTCTATCATATTGCGTATATTATTCATATTGGCAGGAATGACATTGGTTGAAAAATTCCATTGGATTATTTACGTTTTCGGCGTTATCCTTGTTTATACGGCATACAAAATGGCGTTCTCTAAAGAAGAAGATAATATGGATCCGAAATCGAATTTCTTATACAAAGGCGCTTCAAAACTTTTTCCGGTTGATCCGGATGCGCATCATCCATCTTTTTTTACCAAGATAAATGGAAAAACGCACATTACCGTGATGTTCCTCGCATTGCTCGTAATTGGTTCCACCGACGTCTTGTTTGCCGTAGATTCAATACCGGCTATCATTGGCGTTATCAAAGAAGGTGCATCGGGGGTACTTACAGCCAGCGAAGAAAATTACTTGGCAATCAGTTCTAATGTGTTTGCCGTAATGGGGTTGATTTCTCTCTTCTTTGCTTTGAAAGGCATAGTCGGTATGTTCCGTTTCTTGAAACACGGCGTAAGTTTTATCCTCCTGTTCATCGGATTGAAGATGCTTTTGGGCTTTTTCACTCCGGTAGAAGAATTTTTCTCAGCACATTCTTGGGTATCATTGGCTGTGATAGTGTTTACTTTGGTAGCGTCTATCGCATTGTCGAAGGTAAAAATTAACTTTTAAATATAATTATATGGATTTTCAAACTTTGATGCCTGCCATAGCATTTATGACATGGCAGAATTTAGTAATGATTGCCGTAGGTTTAGTTTTGATTTATTTAGCCGTCAGAAAAGGCTACGAGCCTACATTGCTTTTGCCTATGGGCTTTGGCGCAATTTTGGTAAATATTCCTTTTACAGCGGCGCTTACACAGATCGACCCTGTCGGAAATGAGATTGTAGGCGCATTGGATGTGTTTTTTAAAGCCGGTATCGTGACGGAAGTTTTTCCGTTGTTGATATTTGTCGCCATCGGGGCGATGATTGACTTTTCACCGCTATTTCAAAAACCGAGCTTGTTGCTGTTTGGTGCAGCCGCTCAATTTGGTATTTTTGTTACCATGATTTTTGCGGTCTGTGTCGGATTTAGTTTGCCGGAAGCGGCTTCTATCGGAATTATCGGCGCTGCCGACGGTCCTACATCCATTATCGTGTCGCAACAATTAGCGCCTAACTTGTTAGGTCCCATTTCGGTGGCAGCGTATTCGTATATGTCGTTAGTGCCTATTATCCAACCGCCTGTAATACGGCTTTTGACCACTAAAAAAGAACGGTTGATTCGTATGAAAACCAATACCGGCAAAAAAGTTTCGCGCACCACGCTGATTCTTTTCCCTATTATCATCACGATTTTGGCCGGTATTATCGCTCCTTCATCTTTGGCTTTGTTAGGCTTTTTGATGTTCGGTAATTTGATTCGCGAGTGCGGCGTACTCAACTCTTTGTCTAAAACCGCTCAAAACGAGTTGGCTAACTTGGTAACCATTTTGCTCGGTATTACGATCGCCAGCACCATGACCGGCGAACGGTTTATCCGTGTGGACACACTTATGATTATGGGTCTTGGTATATTTGCATTCGTATTTGATACGGCAGGCGGCGTTCTTTGCGCTAAATTTTTGAATTTGTTTTACAAAGAAGGCAATAAAATCAATCCGATGGTTGGCGCTTGCGGTATTTCGGCATTCCCGATGTCAGCGCGCGTGATTCACGGAATGGGCTTAAAAGAAGATCCGAACAATTATTTGTTAATGCCTGCTATCAGTTCCAATGTAGGCGGACAAATCGGTTCGGTAGTTGTAGGCGGACTGATATTACTGTTGGTTCCTTTATTTATGTAAGCAATATTAATATAAAAACAATAGAAAAAATGAATATAGAAAATTTTCAAAAAGCATTAGAGATAACCGGTATCGGATTGGCAGGCGTGTTTTTCTTTATGGCGATATTTTTAGCTATCATTGTTGGCGTTGATAAGCTATTTCCATATAAACCGGAAGAAGAGTAAAACGCTACATACCTTTGGTTTACCGAATGGCTTGGCAAAATTAAATATTTTGCTTCGTGTTGTTGGGTCGTATTTGAAATGGTGTTGATGAGCTTGGCTTTGAAAATTCGCATAATCATCTAACGAAATTCAACGGCAGGCGAGATCAATTTTTCATGCTATTAATGTACGATACCGCCTCCAGGTGTCAAGAACTTTTAGATTTAAAAATTAGTGACATCCATTTAAGCAAAGATGCACCATTTGTTACCTTTTTCACCCGACGACAATACGCTCTGATAACGACTATGTATTTTACACCATAATTCATGGTCTAAATCATAGAATGTCACCCGATACAGTAGTAGCATTTATGAAAGAGTATGCAAAAGAACAAATTTACTTCATTTGTTTAATTTCCATTCAAACCCACCCTTGGTATCTTTTATCTCGAAACCGAGCGCCGTCAGTTCATTCCTGATTTTGTCGGAAGTCGCCCAGTCTTTGTTTTGCTTGGCTTGCATCCGCATTTGTAGTAGCATATCCACCGCTTTGGCGAATGAATCGTAAGATGCGTTTCCGTCTTTCAATTCGTCTTTGATGCCTAATAAATCGAATAAAAACAAATCGAAAAACCGTTTCAGATTTTCAATATCTTTTTTGGCCAGCGCTATTTGTCCACCGATAGCCGAATTTATAATCCGGACGGCTTCGAAAAGATAGGAGATAACGATGGGCGTATTCAAATCGTCATTCATCGCTTCGAAACTTTTTTGTTCCAAATCTTGAATATTCACGCTCGCTTCGATTGCTTGTGCTTCCAAACGGTCGATGTTTTTGTAAGCTTCCATCAAACGGGCAAGTCCTTTTTCAGAAGCTTGCAAGGCTTCGTTGCTGAAATCGACAGTGCTGCGATAATGCGCCTGCAAGATGAAGAAACGGATGGTCATCGGGGCGTAAGATTGGGTCAGCAGCATGTGTGTTCCGTTGAAAAATTCTTCCAGATTGATGAAATTCCCCAACGATTTCCCCATTTTCTGTCCGTTGACGGTAATCATGTTGTTGTGCATCCAGTAACGCACTGCCTCTTTACCGATCGATGCCACGCTTTGTGCGATTTCGCACTCATGATGCGGAAAAATCAAGTCCATTCCCCCACCGTGAATATCGAATTGTTCGCCCAAATATTTTTTGCTCATGGCTGTACATTCCAAGTGCCAACCGGGAAAACCGTCGCTCCAAGGCGAAGGCCAGCGCATGATATGTTCGGGCGAAGCTTTTTTCCACAAAGCAAAATCTACGCTGTTGCGCTTTTCTTCCTGACCGTCCAATTCGCGGGTGGTATTCAACATATCTTCCACATTGCGACCGGACAAAACGCCATAATAGTATTTGGTGTTGTATTTTTCTACATCAAAGTAAACAGAGCCTTCGCTTTCGTAGGCATAACCCTTGTTTAAAATATCTTTTACCAATTGAATCTGTTCGATGATGTGGCCGCTGGCATGAGGCTCAATGCTGGGTGGCAGGACATTCAGCGCATCCATTGCTTTGTGATAGCGATTCAGGTAATACTGCACAATTTCCATCGGTTCCAAATTTTCCAAACGCGCTTTTTTCGCAATTTTATCTTCGCCGGCATCGGCATCATTGACCAAATGTCCCACATCGGTAATGTTGCGGACATAACGCACTTTGTAACCCAAATGAGTCAGGTAACGAAACAAGATGTCAAAAGTAATGGCCGGACGGGCGTGACCCAAATGCGGGTCGCCGTAAACGGTTGGGCCGCAGACATACAACCCTACGCGGGGCGTATGCAGGGGTTCAAACACTTCTTTTTTCCGTATCAGTGTATTGTAAATTGAAAGTTGATGTTCCATAATATTCATTTAAAAAATGACGAATTTGAAAGTTTCAGAGAACAAAGGTACAATTTTTTTGCAAAATAATCACTTGTTGAAAATTTTCGCGCTTTGGATGCAGGCGCGGACGGCTATGTATTGAAAAATTCCATGCCGGAAGAAGTATTGGAAGACATCCGCGTTGTGGCTGAAGGCGGGCGTTTCCTGTGCGACCGTGTAAACAGCCTGCTGCAGAACTATGAGAAACACTCACCGGAACTTACCCGTTGCGAATTGATAAGCAAAGCGGTGGAGTTGGGGCGGGTGTGAGAGACTATTGTTTGTCTGCATATCTTTTACTCTCATCTGTCGTTGTGAGGTGGCGGAAAGCGAGGGATTCGAACCCCCGATACAGTTACCCGTACACCGCATTTCGAGTGCGGCCCGATCGACCACTCCGGCAGCTTTCCGTTTTTTGCGTGGCGACTGCAAAAGTAATTATTTTTCGGCAATTACGCAATAATAAAAGCAAATTTAAAATACCAGATAATGCTTTATTTTTTCCAAATCTTCTTCCGTAAATTCTTCTAACAGGCTCAGTTCGTTTATGTTTTCCAATTTTCCTTTTTTCTTCCGCATTTCTACGATGGCCTTTGCTTGATAAAAATTCAGGTAGGGATGCGATTTCAATTTGTCGACGGATGCCGTATTTACTTGAATAAAAGTGATTTCATCCATATTAACTTTCAGAAAAGGTGTGATTTTTTCGTACAATTCTTCATACATTCCATACACTTCCTGAAGTTGTTCTTTTCGGTAAAAACCGCCCAGACTGTTTCGGTAACCGACGATTTTCCGGGCAAAAGCCGGACCGATTCCGGGTATTTTCATCAATAGAGTAGTGTCGCTCGTGTTGAGTTCAATCACTGTTCCTTCCGCTAATTTTTCGGCTTTGGGATAAAGATTCTGTTTGGGCGTTTCGGTGGGTTTTTCCGCTTTTTCCGCTTGTTGGTAATAGGTTCGTTTTTCCGTTTGCCGGTTTTGTTTTGGATACGAATAAGCCGGTTTTTGGGAAGACGTTGAATAAGCCGAATGGGGCGTTTTTTCATCCGGTTCCGTTTCGGAAACTACATTTTCCGTTTCTTCGACAGGCGTTGAAACCTTGGGCGTAAAGAGGAATTTACCGATAAAAATACCCGCAATAAGTGCAATCAGCATAAGAATACCTTGACGTTCCCGCTTGGAGAAGTAAAAAAAATCTTTCCACATAAAGTTAAGTTTTGAGTTTTAAATTATAATTTTCAAATTGCCAAATTTTCAAATTACTTTCCCATCTTTCATGGGGATAATCCGGTCGGTCAGTTTTGCCAATTGTTCATCGTGTGTAACAATCACAAAAGTTTGATTAAATTCTTTCCGCAAATCGAAAAACAGTTGGTGCAATTCTTCTTTATTTTGCGTGTCAAGACTACCGGAAGGCTCGTCGGCAAAAATAACGAAAGGATGATTTACTAAGGCCCGCGCTACCGCTACCCGTTGTTTTTCGCCTCCCGAAAGCTGCGCCGGTTTATGTTCCATTCGGTCGTGAAGTCCGAGAAAATCAAGAATTTCCTTTGCCTGCTTCATCGCTTCCGGTTGTTTCACATTTCCGATTAAGGCGGGAATCATCACGTTTTCGAGCGCGGTAAATTCCGGCAACAACTGATGAAATTGAAAAACAAAACCGATATTTTTATTTCGAAAAGCAGCTAATTCTTTGTCTTTCAATTTACTTACGTTGATATTTTCGTAGAGTACTTCTCCGGAATCCGGTTTATCCAAAGTGCCCAGAATTTGAAGCAGCGTTGTTTTCCCTGCTCCGCTGGGACCTACAACGGATACGATTTCGCCTTTGGAAATGGTTAAGTCAATCCCTTTTAAAACGGTTAAATCGCCGAAACTCTTAGTAATATTTTTGCAACTAATCATGTATTCATTCGGATATTGATTTGCAAAGATAAAGAAAAGTTGAAAATAATAACATTTGATTTGTTTTTTTTTATTCATTATTCAAACAAAAGTATTATATTTGCACTGAAATAGGTTAATAAAAAAGGTGCACATGAAAAGAATCGCACTGATAATTGTACTTCTGATAATGCTATCGTTTCAGTTTTCCGCTTTTTCACAAGATAAAAGCAAGAGAGATTCTGTGACGATTGCGGGTGCGCTTGCACCTGAAATGAATGTTGTCAATAATCGATTGTACCTAAAGAATGCGCCGGTTGGAAAAAAGGTCGAAATAATTACCATTATCGGAAACAAAATTCGTGAAATTCAAATAAAGTCTCCCAACGACGAATTTGAACTCAATCTTCCTCGCGCTATCTATATTTTCAAATTGGACGGAGTTGTCAAAAAATTTGTAGTTAAATAGAGTTTAAAAACAATCCGGTTTATTTCTTCCAAAAATCAGGCGTAAATAAAATCAGCACGGTAAAAATCTCCAAACGGCCTACAATCATCAAAAACGATAGATACCATTTGGCAAAAATGGATATTTCGGCGAATGAACCGGATGGCCCGTTGGCGCCGAATCCGGGGCCAACATTGCTGATTGCGGATACCGATGCGCCCATGGCTTCCACGATGGACATTCCCGCCAGCGTGAGTACGCCCCAACTGAAAAAGATGATAAAGATATAAAGGAAAGCGAATGCCAACAAGCGTTGTACGATTTCGAAGGATAGCACATGTTTGTTCAGTCGCACCGGGATAATAGCGCGCGGATTCAGTAGCCGGGCAAATTCGCTGAACGTGTTTTTGGCCAAAACGACGGCGCGTACGGTTTTCATTCCGCCGCTGGTCGAACCGGCGCAACCGCAGATTATCATTAGAAACATAAACAAAATCCAAAAGAACGGCCCCCATTGGGTAAAATCGTTGGTCATAAATCCGGTGGTAGTAAAAATGGAAATGACCTGAAAACCGGCATACCGGATGGATTCAAGCGGATTATTTTCCCCGTTGAAAAACAGGCATATAGCAACAAACAAACTGACAATGCCAATGATGGACAGAAACCACCGCAATTCTTCATCTTCAAAGAATTTTTTGAATTTTCCCTTGACAAAAAAATAAACCAAGGTAAAATTAATGGCGCCGAATATCATAAAAACACAGAGAATCGATTCGAGATAAGCCGAATCCCAATAAGCGACACTCAATTGTTTGGTCGAAAATCCGCCGGTGGAAATGGTGGTAAACGCATGACAAACCGCATCGAACGGTTCCATCGGGACTAAAACCAAAAGCGCTATCAGTACGGCAGTCAGGGTAAAATAGATGCCCCAAAGCCGTTTCGCCATTTGCGTTACGCGAGGACGAAATTTGTCGTGGACAAGTCCGGTGGCTTCGGCATCGAACAATTGAGCGGCTTCTCCGCCCAACAAAGGAAACAATGCCAAGGAAAAAACGATGATGCCCATGCCGCCCAACCATTGAAGCAGGCTTCGCCAAAACAAGACGCCTTTGGATAAGGAATCAATATCCGTTAAAATGCTGGCGCCGGTGGTAGTTATCCCTGAAGTTGATTCAAAAAAAGCATCGGTAAACGACGGAATTTCCCGGCTCAGGAAAAAGGGTAGGGAGCCGAAGACGGCAAACAGCAACCACGAAAGGGTGACGCTGATATAACTTTCCCGTTTTCCGATTAATTTGATTTTGTGCCGGATGTCGGTGGGCAAAGAAATAGCCAGTCCGCAAGCCAGCGTGATGATGCCGGAAAATATGAAGGCCCAAGGCGATTCTTCAAAGTAAACCGATACGCCTGCCGTGATGAAGATGAAAAGCGATTCGAGTGACAACGTCAATCCGCCGACACGGAAAATAAACTTCCAATTCAGTCCGAAGCCTTCCATATTTTTCAGTTGAAGTAATCTTCTATTTTTCGCATAGCCGTATCCAAACAAAATACCACGACGTGATCGCCTGCTTGGATAGTGGTTTCTCCATCAATGATTTCCGCTTTCCCGTTGCTGATTTTTCCGCCCAAAGTCATGTCTTTCGGGAGGTTCAGCTCCTTGACGGGTTTGCGGGTAATTTTGGATTTGGGACGCGCCACCAATTCGGCCACTTCCGCATTGGCGAAAGTCATACATTTCACGGTCGATACATCCGCATCCAACATGAATTGGTAGATATGGCTCACGGCAATCAGTTTTTTATTGATGACCGTTCCGATGTCTAATTTTTCCGCCATCTGGATGTAATCGATATTTTCCACTTCGGCGACCGTTTTCGGGACGCCCAGACTTTTGGCCGTTACGCAGGCCAGGATGTTGGTTTCTGAATTTTCCGTCAAAGCGATAAACGCATCGCAGTTTTTGATATTTTCCCGAATCAAAAGGTCGGTATTGCGGCCGTCTCCATTGATGACCATCACATGATTTTCGACGATTTCGGCCAAATGGTAACTTTTCTCCTTATTTTTCTCCACCATTTTGATGCGGATGTGGTCGGGCAGGAGTTCGGAAACTTTCACGCCAATCCGGCTACCGCCCATGATGGTTACCCGGTTGATGTGGATATTCTCTTTTCCGGCAAGGACTTTGATGTCATCGACATGTTCGGGAGTGGTTGTAAAAAACAGGGTATCGCCCGAAAGAATCAGGTCGGAACCGCGGGGGATGATGGTTTCATTTCCCCGTCTAATGGCTACAATGTGATAAAATTTTTCGTCCCCCGACAAATCGTATAGGAATTTGTTGACGATGGGTGCATTGCCACGCACTTTGGCGCCGACGAGTATCAGTTTACCTCCGGCCAATTCCCACCATTGGCGCGACCAAGGCGTTTTCAGCGCATTGACAATTTCGGTAGCCGCCAATGTTTCGGGGCAGATAAGGGAAGCCACGCCGAGGCCGGAAAAAAACTCCGTGCTTTTCGGTAGAATGTATTCTTCGTTGCTTACCCTTGCAATGGTTTTCTGCGCACCCAGATTGGTGGCAATCATGCAGGCGGTCATGTTGGTGGATTCTTCGGGGGTAACCGCAATAAACATGTCGGCTCTTTTCACGCCCGCCGCCCGCAAATCGGCGATGGAAGTCGGATTGCCCACCACCGTCATAATTTCGAAATTGTAGGGAATATTCAAATTATCTTCATTGGTGTCCATCAAGACAATGTCCTGATTTTCCTGCGAAAGCAGTTTCGCCAGATGGACGCCCACTTCTCCGGCGCCTGCGATGATAATCTTCATTTTTCGTCAATCAAAGCTTTTGTAATACTTTCAGCATCCATGCCACACAAGTGGTAAAGTTGCGGGATAGTCCCATGTTCAATAAATTGATCGGGGACACCAATGCGCCGGATTTGGGGAGAATAGCCGTTTTCCATCATAAATTCCATGACGGCGGTACCCAAACCACCTTTGATCGTGCCGTTTTCGACAGTAATAATGCGCCGGAAATTTTTTCCGACTTCGTGCAACAACTCCTCGTCGATCGGCTTCAGATAAATCATATCGTAATGTGCGGCGTCTATTCCGGATTCCTTGGCTTTTTCGACGGCTTCCGCCGCGATATTCCCGATAGGTCCGATACTCAATACGGCAACGTCTTTTCCGTTCTTCAATTTCCGCCCTTTGCCAACGGGCAGTATTTCGAACGGTTTTTGCCAGTCTCTCAATTCGCCTTGTCCGCGTGGATAGCGGATGACAAAAACGCCATTCCCCGGTTGGGTAGCGGTGTACATCAGGTTGCGGAGGTCGATTTCATTCAAGGGGGAAGTCACTGTAATATTCGGGATGCAACGCAAATAAGCCAAATCGAAATTCCCGTGGTGAGTGATTCCGTCTTCGCCGACCAATCCGGCGCGATCCAAGCAAAGCGCCATATCTAAGTTTTGCAGGGCGGCGTCGTGAATCACTTGGTCGTAAGCCCTTTGCATAAACGAAGAATAGATATTGCAAAATGGAAACATGCCTTCTTTCGCCAAACCGGCGGAAAAAGTGACGGCATGACCTTCGGCGATTCCTACGTCGAAAGCCCGGTTGGGCATTTCTTTCATCAGAAAAGTCATCGAACAACCGGTTGGCATGGCCGGTGTGATGCCGATAATCCGGTCGTCCCGTTTGGCCAATTCCACCAGTGTGTGACCGAAAACATCCTGATACAGTTGCGGTTCGTCTTTGGATCTCCAAACGATTCTTTCGCCGGTATCCTTGTTGAATTTACCCGGAGCATGCCAGATGGTCGCTTCTTTTTCGGCCGGTTCAAAACCTTTTCCCTTGATTGTCCGGATATGGAGCAGTTTTGGGCCGGCCATAAATTTGATGTCGTTGAGTATCCGCACCAAACCCTTTACGTCGTTTCCATCGACCGGACCGAAATACCGGATATTGAATCCTTCAAAAATATTGTGCTGCTTCGTCAGTAAAGCTTTCAAACTGTTATTGAAACGCAGAATGGCGCCTTTTCGCTCTTCCTGAATCAATCCCGCTTTTTTGAAGGAATTATAAATATTGTAACGAATTTTATTGTAAGCTTGTGAAGTGGTGATGTTTACCAAATATTCGCTCAGACCTCCGACCGGTTTGTCGATGGCCATGTTGTTGTCGTTCAAGATAATCAGTAGATTGTTCGGATCGGTGGAGGCATTGTTTAAACCTTCAAAAGCCAAGCCGCCCGTCATTGAACCATCTCCGATAACGGCTACAAATTTCCGGTCGGTTTCCTGTTTAAGGTTGGCGGCGACCGACATACCCAAAGCGGCCGAAATGGAGTTGGAAGCATGTCCGGCGATGAATGCGTCGTATTCACTTTCGTCCGGATTGGGGAATCCGCTGATGCCTCCCAATTTGCGGAGGGTTTTGAACTGTTCCCTTCTTCCCGTCAGAATTTTGTGCCCATAAGCCTGATGCCCGACGTCCCAAACGATTTTGTCATAAGGCGTATTAAACGCATAATGCAAGGCAACCGTTAACTCAATTGTCCCGAGACTGGATGCAAAATGTCCCGGATTTTCAGCCAATACCTCAATGATGTATTGCCGCAATTCCAGGCAAACCTGTTCTAACTGTCCTATCTTTAACTGCCGAAGGTCTGCCGGTAAATTAATTTGTTCTAATAGATTTTCCACTGTTTCAGCCATAGCTAAAATTTATTCCGCAAAGTTAAACAATTAACCATATAAATGTATAACTTTGTTTAAATTTTTATTTCTGTCAAATTAAATAATATGAACTTCAGAACGGAAATTACCGCTGTACCGGCGGATTTTAGAATCAGCCATTCCGACAAAATCGAAATGTTGGGTTCTTGTTTTGTGGAAAGCATCTCCTCTAAATTCACGGATGCCGGTTTCCGGTTGGATGTCAACCCTTTTGGCATCGTTTACAATCCTTTTTCTTTATCCAATAATCTAAATCAACTGTTGGATGATAAAAGATTTACGGCCAATGACCTTTTTTGCGACAAAGAAATTTTCCACAGTTTTTCCCATCACAGCCGGTTTTCGGGAACGGATCCGGAACTTGTATTGGAAAAAATAAATTCCCGCTTAAACGATTCGTCCGCTTTCCTCCGAAACGCGGATTTACTGATTATCACTTTCGGTACGGCTTTCGTTTACCGTTTACATTCGACCGGAGAAGTGGTTGCCAATTGCCACAAAATTCCGTCCGGGCAATTTACTTATAAACGTTTGACGGTTGAAGAAATTGTAAAGGAATGGACAAATCTTATCTCCCGTCTGCAAGCGCTCCGTCCGGAAATGAAAATACTGTTTACCGTGAGTCCCATCCGGCATTGGAAAGACGGCGCCCACCAAAACCAATTGAGTAAATCGACGCTTTTATTGGCTGTGGATGAATTGATTAAAAGAAATTCAAATACGTATTATTTTCCTTCTTACGAAATCCTGTTGGACGATTTACGCGATTACCGGTTTTATGCGGACGACCTGCTTCATCCATCTGCTCAAGCAGTTGATTATATTTGGGAAAAATTTTCGGAAACGTATTTTGACAAGCAGACCACAGAGAAAATACGCGAATATGAGCGCATCCAACAAGCGCTAAATCATCGGCCGTTTCATCCGGAGTCAGAAGAATATAAGGCGTTTATAGAAAAGGCGAAAGCGCAGCTGGAAACGTTTCTAAGGGAACGGGAAATTAGGGGATGAAATAGATAACCAAAAAATCCGTATCTTTGCAGTCAAGTTTAAATATTACAGGCATGCAAAGATTGAAAAGAGTGGCCGCAATCCATGATATTTCCGGGTTCGGCAAATGTTCTTTAACGGTAGCTTTACCTATTATTTCGGCGGCGGGAATCGAAACCACAGTGTTGCCGACAGCCGTTTTATCGACTCACACAGGCGGATTTACCGGTTTCACTTACCGCGATTTGACCGAAGATATTCAACCTATTTCCGACCATTGGAAATCGTTGGATATTCGATTCGATTCCATTTATACCGGATTTTTGGGTTCTTTTGAACAATTGGATTTGGTTACGAAATTTTTTGAAACTTTCAAAACAGACGATAATATCGTATTGGTTGACCCTGTTATGGCGGATAATGGCGAATTGTATAAAATATTTTCTCTTGAATTTGCCCTTGGGATGCGTAAATTGTGCGAAAAAGCCGATATTATCGTTCCCAATTTTACAGAAGCGGCTTTGTTGATTGGCGAACCGTACAATCCGGGTCCTTATACCGAACAATATGTCGAAGACATGTTGAAGAAATTGAGCGATTTAGGTCCGAAGAAAGTGGTATTGACCGGCGTGTTTTTCAATGATACGGAATTGGGCGCTGCGACTTACGATGCCGTTACGGGCGAAATCGCTTATAGCTTGGAGAAACGCATTCCGGGTTATTATCACGGAACAGGCGATGTGTTCGGTTCGGCGCTTTTGGCCGCCATTCTGAACGATTTCCCTTTGAGTGAAGCGGCAAGTATTGCGGTACATTTTACAGCTTCCGCCATACAAAAGACAGCCCAAGCCGGAACGGATATCCGCTTTGGCGTGAATTTTGAACAGAGTATTCCCGAATTTTTAAAGAATTTGAAACTGCTGTAAAAATGCAGTTTCGTAAAGATGGGCAATGTCTTTGAAAACAAGGATGTTGCCTATTTTTTGTACTTTTGCCGTAACACTTCAATCACTCCCGGTAAGAGAGAAACGAAGATAATTACTATAATCAGAAGGCTTAGATTGCGTTTTACAAAATCCAATTCGCCAAAGAAAAATCCGGCGTACATAAACAAAGCGACCCAAGCGATTCCTCCAATCACATTAAAACTAAAGAAATGGCGGTAACTCATTTTTCCCATTCCCCCAACAAAGGGAGCAAAGGTGCGTACTATGGGAACAAAACGGGCAATGATAATCGTTTTTCCTCCATGTTTTTCATAGAAATTGTGTGTTTTTTCAAGATAAGCCTGCTTGAATATTTTGGAATTTGGATTGCTGAAAAGTTTTTCTCCAAAAAATTTCCCGATAAAATAGTTACAGGCATCCCCCAATATTGCGGCTGCGATCAATAATAATACCATCAGATGGACATTGATATGATTACTGCCCAGCGCGGTCAATGTTCCGGCTACGAATAAAAGCGAATCTCCTGGAAGAAAGGGGGTTACAACCAATCCTGTTTCACAGAAAATGATAAGAAACAATATACCATAAATCCAGAAGCCATAATCTTGCACTAATTCGGCCAAATGAACATCAATATGAAGTACGAAATCAATGAGAAATTGAAATATATCCATTATTTTTT